>CAUZJP010000137.1:0-4381 GCA_963580235.1 Candidatus Thalassarchaeaceae archaeon | reverse complement strand
GAAGGTCTACGATTTCCTCGACCCTGAATACGAGAGGTACATCGGCCATCAACTGGGGACCATTCCAGCCCCCGATGAGAACGGCAAACCCGGTGACGGGAGCACCACCTACGCCGCCCACTTCCTCGACCCCTTCATGGAGGCGTTGAAGCAAATCGGCGTCGAACCGCGAATCGTCGACAATCTGGATAGTTACCGACAAGGAGAGTTCGCAGATTCAGCTCGCATAGCGTGTGAGAATGTGGCGGAAGTCCGAGAGATCATCGAGAGTAAGTCGGGAAGGGAATTGCCCGAGGGATGGTACCCCTACAACCCGCTCGACTCTCGGGGATGCCTTGACGGCGTCACGGTCACCGGTTACGAATGGCCCCATGTCCACTGGACGGACTCGCACGGCGAAACCGGTTCGGCTGACCTGCGAAAGGGGGATGGAAAGTTGCCCTGGAGACTCGACTGGCCCGCCCGCTGGCACTCCTTGGGAGTCACCTTCGAACCGTTTGGAAAGGACCACGGCGCCTCAGGAGGCAGTTACTCGACCGGGCGGCCTCTGGCGCAACTGTTTGGCAGCGAGCCGCCCGAACCGCTTGTCTACGAGTGGATACTGCTGCGAGGAGTTGGCGCGATGTCTGCGAGCGGCGGAATCACAGTCGGCCCACTCGTCGCACTGGAATTGGTTCCACCAGAAATACTCCGCTTCCTGATTGCTCGCAACAAGCCGAACAAGCACATCGAATTCGATACGGGCTCGGCGCTCGTCGAACTCGCTGAGGAGTATCGAAATCGGCTCCGTGACATTCAGGAGATGGAGGAGGAGATTGACGGTGACAGTAGCAAGAGAGATTCGACTGCTCTCATCACCAAGAAGGCGTCTCTACTCTACTCGCAGGTTAAGGAGGGCGAGGAGGTCAACTACGAGTCTCGCAAGATCTCATTCAGACACATTGCGATGTTGGCCCAGATTCGCAGTGAAGACGGGGATGTCTGGGCTTCACTCGAGCGAGGCGGACTCATCGAGTCTGCGGCGGAAGCCGGAGAGGAATTGGAGGACCGTTTGCGAAGGATGCGGATTTGGTTGGCCTCGGAGCACTTCCCAGAACCTTTCAGGCTGCGCGTTCAGAGTGAAATCACTGATGGGGCCGGCGAATTCCTCGTCGCTGAGGAGCATCTGGAATACCTCAAGATGTTGGAACCTCTTATTCGTGGCTGTGAATGGGAGTCGAAAACAATCAACGATACTATCTGCGATACAGCGAGAAGCGAGGATATCGGACTTGAACTCCGTGAGGCGTTCAAACTCCTCTACTGGGTCTTCCTCGACCAAGACTTCGGGCCTCGGCTTGCACCGCTATTCCACGAGTTGGGTGCTGAGCAGGTTATCTCTCAACTGGAGAAAGCAATCGGCCACCTCACAGATTGAATAATATCGCCATTTGGCGTTTTTTACTCCTGCCCGGAATCGCGCGCGTAGGACACACGCGAGCATCATGCTTGAAATGGGGAGGGCTTCTGAAGGGTTCCGATGGCGGTCTACTGCCCGAAGTGTGAGGCGCCTACGGAGGCGACCTCAAAGTTCTGTTTGCAGTGTGGTCAAGACTACGAAATCAACGGCCCAATCACCTCGACGGGGCACGATGTGAAGGCTCTCAAGGAGTCAATTCGCGCCCGAGATGATCTCTCGATGGCGGACAAATTCGACCTGATTGCGAAGGTCGAGGATGGCTCAAACCCGATAGAACTCGGAATTGCGGCGTCAGCAGATGATGCAGAGGAGGAAGCGGCGGCGGCCAAGCCGGCTCCAGTAGCGAAAGAAGGTGGGGAATCAAAGGTCGCTATGGTAAGCAGTCCTGCAGCCGCAGCAGCGGTTGCCAGCGTTTCACAGGCGACGGACGCGTGGGGCATGGTGATGGCCGGGCGGGTCAACATATCCGACCCGACTTTCCGCGCCGCCATGGACCTCGGAATGGAGGCGAGCCACCACATTCACGACATTTCGCACGGCGGCATTGACGAAACCGAACTGACAAACGAAGATCTACGCGCAATTCCGGTACTCAAGCCTCCCAAACGTTCGTTCTGTCCTAAGTGTGGGAGCGACATTCTCTCTCACTCGCACCTACAGTGGAAGAAGTGGCGAGAACACTCCGCCGAAGTAGTGCAATTACAGGCGCAGGCGGCGATGGAAGCGGCAATCGTCCAAGTCGCTTCGCATTATGTAGGGGCGTTGGACGCGATGGAAATCAAGAACAAGGAGCTCGAAGAGCAACTGGATGGACTTGATGAGAAGAAGATTATCAAGGAAATCGAGCCGCGCATCAAGGAGCAGGTTCGCGCCGAGTTGGAGAAGGAATACAAGTCGAAGGCGGTAGCAAGAGGAGGTGCTGCAACCCCCAAGAAGGCCTCAGCGAAGAAGAAGTCGACCGGTGGTGCCAAGAAGAAGCCTTCCAAGGCGGCTGGGATGTTTGGAGGTGGGCCAAAGGTTTCCAAGAAGTTCGAAGGCAAGAAGAAGGACAAGCCGGACTGGTTCCTCGCCGAGGCACTTGATGTCGTGTTCGACCCTCACGGAACAGGAAAGGCGCTGAAACCGAAGACTATTCTCGCACGTTCCGCCGAGGGGAATGTCAGAGTTCAGGATGTTGTCAGAATCTATGCCAGCGACGGCGAGGAGGGGCTCAGTGAACTGGCTTGGACCTCTCCCTTCACTCGCTACATCATCGAGGCATTCGACCAGTGCTGATAGTCTCAGTTAAGATTCTAATAAGGGATAGTTCCAAAGATTGAGAAAGGCTTCATTTTCCGAAGAATTTCTTCTTAGCCTCTTTCTTCATCTGGTTCTTCACCATCTCAGTGGCTTTTTCCTCGACTGCTTTGACCGCCTTCTGACCGACCTCTTCGGCCTTTGCGGCCACTGCATCAGTAAGTGGCTTGGCAGCGGTCGACACTGCTTGTTTTGCCTTCCTCTTAGCAGCCGCCTTACCCGCTCCACCTACCGCTGATGCAACTTTAGACAGCCGCCCTGCTTTCTTCTCGCTCATGGTTCCCATCCATCAATGGAGGACATCATATATCCTAATTTTGCAAGTACCGAGAGGAATTAGACACCCCGAAGTTAGAGTTCAGTCGAGATATTTGACTTGGAGCAGGTGGGGTTCAGGCATTCCGTCGATGGCGGCTGCAATCGCTTCGACTTCCATTTTCGCTCCTGACATCGTGGTAACGAACGGGATGTTCAACTCGACCGCCAACCGGCGCATCATGTTCCCGTCGAGCACCGCCCCACCACTCTTGCTAGGTGTGTTCAGCACGAGGTTGATCTTGCCCTCCCGCATCAGGTCGAGAGCGTCGGGATGCTGCCGCTCAGCGATTCGATAGGCGATTTCGACCGTCAGGCCATGGGCGCGCAACGCATAGGCGGTGCCCGGCGTGGCGTGCAGGTTGAATCCGAGCTCAATGAGACGACCAGCAACTTCCGCAATCGCCTCCTTGTCCTCGTCCTTCACCGTGATGTATACTCCACCAGTGGTCGGAACTGGCAACTCTGTCGCCAGACGCGCCTTCAGATAGGCCCGTGCGGGGTCGGGGTCACTGCCCATCACCTCTCCAGTAGACTTCATCTCCGGACCGGGGGCGGGGTCCAACCCTCTCAGTTTGATGAACGGGAAGACCGGCGCCTTGACACAGACGAGGTTGGTGGTTCTCTCTGGCACCTCGAGGTCTGAAAGCCGGCTACCTATGGCAACTCTAGCAGCGATTCGGGCGAGTGGAATCCCAGTCGATTTAGCGACGAACGGGAAGGTTCGAGAGCCCCTCGGATTCACTTCGAGGACATACAGTTTCTCATCACAGATTGCGAACTGAATGTTGAAGCAGCCGATGATTTTCAGGCCGATTCCAATCTTTGTGGTCCACTCCTCCACTTGTGCGAGGACTTCCTCACCAACATTTTGTGGCGGGATGAAACAGGTCGAGTCACCAGAATGAATGCCCGCCTCTTCGAGGTGTTCCATGATGGCTCCTATCAGAACCTGGTCCCCGTCCGAGACCGCATCGACATCGAGTTCGATGGCGTGTCCGAGGTATTCGTCACAGAGCAGCGGTTTGTCCGGAGCGATGTACGCCTCCTGCATGTAGGCGTCGAGTTGGTCGTCGTTGGTGAGAATCTCCATCCCCCTACCGCCGAGCACATAGGAGGGTCTGATGAGAACCGGGAATCCGATTTCGTGCGCTGCCGCCCTGACCTCCTCAGGCGTGCTGCCGGTCAATCCGTTGGGCATCCTGAGCCCAACACGCTTGGCAAACGCCTCAAACCGTTCACGGTCGCTCGCCTCGTCCACCGCATCGGGTGAGGTTCCTTCCAACGCCATCTCGAGGCCAAGCGTGTTCA
>CAUZJP010000136.1:0-4382 GCA_963580235.1 Candidatus Thalassarchaeaceae archaeon | reverse complement strand
GCGCGGCTGGGCAGCAATGCAGTCTGTAACTGCAGCAGTGCATATCGGACTTGTACTGGGATCGATTACAGTCGCTCCGGTTGTTGTGAATCCTGACATCGATTCGAACCAGGAATGAATGTAGCCAACAGCCATGGTGCTTAGATCAACATTGCCAGCAAGAAGTTCATTTGGCCCGTTGAACATCCCCCCCAGCCAGAAAGGAAGGGCACCAATTGCGACAACCACTGGCCAACCCAATGCGACAGCGGCAAATGCTTCACGGTCGCGTAATCGCTCGTTGGAGTCGTCGCGCGTACCCCAGCGTTTTAGCAGGAAACCCAGAACTCCAGAAACGAGAACGGGGGGCAGGAATGCGCGAACGGCGAATTCCTGTCCGTCACCAAGAAAGGGGGTCGCAAGTCCAACCACCGCCAGTGGAGCGCACAGCAGGATGAGGGTCCATCCCACAACGAGAGCGAGAATGTCCTTGCGCATTGGGTCAACTTCCCGAGAGGAGCCGCTCCTCGACCTTTCCGATATCCTCAACACGGGCAAACAGCATCAGCCGGTCACCCTCCTTGAAGACTTGATCTCCAGAGGCTCGTAGCATACTTTCCTTACCACCCCTGACCGGACGTAAGATGAATGCAACTCGGCATAGTGCACCCCCCCTCTCGAGGACTGACACTTCCTTGTCCAACAACTTGTGGCCAGGGCCGATGGTTGCTGACATGCCGACAAGATCAGGGACGCTAGTGAGAAGGTGGTAGTTGCCCTCGACTCGGCTGTGAACTCTGCGGAGGATGCTGTTGATGGCGACTCTGCGACGGCTGATGGCGAACGATTGTCCGATTCTTCGTGCAACAGTGGCCATGCCGCTGTCGTCGAGCACCAAACCGGTTCTTTCGACACCCATCTCGGCGGCTTGCATCGAGACGGCCATGTTTGTGTGATCATCAGACAACACAGCGATTGAGATGTCGTGGTCCTCAATGTCAATCTCCGTGAGTAGGTCAACATCCTTCGCATCGCCATGCATTACATCGAGATTCTCGTTTTCACCGATATTGCTTCCTGCGAGCTCGTTCGCAGCCTCCAAACTATCGCTAATCACCGTGACTCTGCTGCCATCCTTGAGATATGAGGCGGCAATCTGCTGGCCTAACCTTGTGGCGCCGAAAATTAGTACCCGCGGCTTCTCGGGATACGCGGGGGGTGAATGGCCGGCAGCCTGGAGGATTCTCTTGAAGGAATGCTGGCCGATTGTGGCGAAGGCCAACAGATCACCAGATGTTATCGATTCACCCCAGCCGGGAATCTTGCTGCGTTCGGTTTTCCGCTTCATGCCGAAAATCCGCGGAAGGCCATCGATTTCATCCTCGGCCTCTTGCAGCGTCTTGTGAACCATCTGGTCTGCGGTAGGTTGAACCTCGACGACAGCGACCCAAGCATCATTTCCGAGTGAAAGCACTTCGTGCATGGAAGAAGCCTTCAGTCCCGCCTTGAGGTCCTTAATGACCAACAGGTCAGAACAGACCGTATAGTCTACCCCAGACCAGCGCTTGAACGCCTCAGGTTTTTCGTTGTGAATCAGTTCAGCTTCGTGAACTCGAGCGATGGTCATCAGTTTGACACCATTCCCCTCATGTTCGTTGATGTCACGAGCGAGAGCACAAGCAATCAGATTCTTCTCATCTCTATCAGTGACGGCGATGAACACCTCCGCCTTGTGGACTTCAGCCTCCTTGAGGTCCTTGCGTCGATTGACATCACCTTGTACAATCATCACATCGAGAGCTTGGGCCTCCTTGATAGCGACTGGGTCGGGGTCGATGAGAACTACATCTCGGCCCTCCGAACGTAGCGCCTTCGCCACACCTCTGCCGACTTCGCCGGCGCCACCGATTACGATCCTCAATGAATCACCCCTGGGCAATTAATCGGCCAAGCCACCATCATATGAGCATTCACCCTCCTAAAGGAACGACACCTTGTAGGTCCCACCGGAGTTATGTGGACCATCAACTGTTTCCAACTCCTCGTATAAATTGTATTGGTTAGCATATATGGTTGCTATTCTATAGAATTCACTTGATGCTTCCCCATCCGGACTTGCAGGTTCGATGAACTCTGAAAAGGCTGTTGGCGTGTGCAATAGCCACTTGTTGTTCACGACATCGACCGAACCCTCGAGATAGCACGTCTCAGGTTCGATGCCTTGCTCATCGCACCAATCGAGACTGTACGGGATCAAAATGTTCGACCAGGCGTGGGGTTCCCAACGCTGATGCTCCATATCCGTCAAAGCACCGAATTCGTACCAAGTCGGAACTTGTTTTACTCTCAAGATGCTCATCCAAGCATTCGACTGCTCATCACAATCACCCATCCCCTGAGCCAAACAGGTGGGGCCATTTCTAGGTGGGCCGAACTGATTGCCTTGAGCATACTCGATGTTTTCCCGCATGTAGTCGAAGGCGGCGCGCGAAAATGCGAACACATTGTCCTGCTGCGATGAGGGCAGACTGGCGAGAATGTTGTCGGCCGCTGATATTACCAAACCGTTCGTTCCATCGATTGCCCAATCGGGGTTACCGGCCCCATATGTTCGATCATACCACTGTGGTTGTTCTCCGATGAGTTGGGTGGTCGAGCGAATCCAACCATTGCGCTGCAGGTCAGCAAAGGTTCCGGAATTGCTGACATCCATGCCGACGGCCTTGCCATTCACCAGACTATCGACATCGGTACTCTTCCACCATGTGTATGAGTATGAGGTGATGTCGTAACTGATTATGAGGCGGGCAAAACTCTGGGATGGAATCGAGCCTTCCCACAGAAGGCAGCGGGTGTATTCACAGCGGTCGTTGCCGACACCCAAGGAGGGCCAATGAACAGAAGTCCTGCCATCCTCAAGAGGCAACGCGTCCTGAGCTTCAAGATACGCCACTGTAACGACGGGCACACTGATGTGAGGTGTCGAAGCACCGACGCTCATCGAAGTGACAGTCTGTAATGTGTAGGCGTCGTCTTGGAAGCCCCCCCTGTCAAAGGTGGAGGTCCATGTCCCGCGGCTGGTGCGCTGGATTGGGATATTGAGCCAGTAGGTGAACTCTCTCTCGATGTTGTCGTAATTCTCAACCGTGACCGTCCTCTCAAGCGTGTACGAAGACTCAACCGGGTATTCGTGGTACGGTCCGATCGCCTTCCAAAGTTCACCCAACCAGGTGTTCAATTGCTTGTTCACATGCTCTTGTGCGGGGGTAAAGAGAAAGATGAATGCGATGACGAGGACGATGACGAGGTTGCGATACTGCTTCCCAGACTTCTTCCTCCTTCGTGCCACCGCCGCCCGCTTCGCCCTCGCCCGGGGAGTCGGGCCTCTGCGCACCCCACCATAGGTCGCCCCAGAGGGTGGGAATGGAGTCACCCGACCGGCCATTCCTGATGAGCCGCTGATGATTCTACCACAATCATAGCAGAGCGGTTGACCCGTCACCGTAGGCGACATGCAGTAGGGGCAACGAGTCATCGGTCAATTTGTGTGAGTCAGCGCCCCATAACGGTTCTCCAACATATCACCCTCCGAGGGGCGCCCGAGGGCTTTTCGGCTTTACCTAGGATGCCCGCGGTAGTTACCCTTTGATTCAGGCCAAAGTATGCAGATTCCCGCTGGCTGGACTTCTGCTCAACTCACTCTTCTTCGCCGCTGACAATCTCGCCACGAATTCTCGCCGACTGCTGCTGGAGGCGGCGAGTGGAGGCTCTCGAGGTGCGGTCAAATTCCTGTCTGATGGCTGGCAGCAAGGCGCTTGGCAACCATCGTTCTTCTGCAATTTTGAAGCCGTAGATTACTGCTGGGAGCATAACGATGAGCAAGACCGGCTGTGATGTGATGCCGATGGTCGCGATGATGAGGATGAAGCCTCGCAGCACACCCGTCTTCCAAAGGACGCCCCATGGCCGCTTTTCAATGATTGAGGAGCCCTGCCAACTCGCAAGAATTGCCTCAAGTGCCGGCAGGTGAATGACCAGCCAAAATCCAAGTAGCAACATCTGCGGGTTGAACCCTGAGACGAAGCCTGGCCAAAGTGGGTTAGCCATTCTAATCATCAGATAGACTGCCTGAAGGGCGCCCATACCTAAACCAAGAGTCCACCCTGAAGTTGCGCAGGCGCGGGCGTTCAGAGTTCCCGAACGAGTCAGAATGAAATGGAGTAACAGTGACTGAGCCATACCCAATAATAGCATGAACACGACTGTCCTGTCGATGTAGACTAATCCGGTTGCAACAACCTGTTGTACGAACAGGTTATCGATGAACCAGCCCGAAAATGACCCGATTACGATGCCGATGGCGAGGTGCTTGGTGGCGCTCGGCATGTCGTAGAATCCAGCCA
>CAUZJP010000135.1:0-4455 GCA_963580235.1 Candidatus Thalassarchaeaceae archaeon | reverse complement strand
CTCCACCCCCTTTCGCTGCAGAATGTGAAGGCCTTCGCAAGGTCACTATCCTCCTGTTCACTCAAGTGGATGAGTTCCGCACCTTGCGCGCGGGCCCACTCCAAATCTTCTTTGGTGGCAGAATCGATATCTCCCAAAACGAAGTCCGGTGAGTGCCCAACTGCCCTAAGGTGAGCTAGCCCACCATCTACGGCTATGACTCTACTCTCGGGGCCGACAAACTGTTTGAGAGACTCTCCGTCTCGCAGTTCACCGGCTGCGACGAGTATTGTTCGCGGCTTCCCCATGGTCTCTTGCAAGAGCCCTTCACCATTGAGATTTCCACTGATTCAGCCCCAATCCACCACGCGGAACCCTTTAGCAGAACGCGGGATTCCCTCGGCCCCATGGGGGCCGAGCGGAGCGCATGCCGCGCGTCGTATCTTGCGATGGTGTTGTTTCTGCTGATGATAGCAGCGCCCCTGACTCCACTCGCTTCGAATGCGCCGACCATCGACGAACTGATTGAAATTCCCGCCGCCTCGGAGACCGCCCCTTTCAGCGGCGGCCACGGCGAGCAGTTGGCCGGAGAGAATCTCATCCTCAACGCAACCGATTGGTTGGTCGAGCCCGCCAGAGGCCTCGACCGTTGGGATGCAACGGTCCTCAACACTAGCGTCAACTTCGACCAGGTCGCTCTGGCTCGGGACGACAGGGGCAGAGCGAGAGGTTGTCTGCACGAGAGCGCTGGAGGCGTTTGGGTGGCCCGTCTGGAGTTCGGCGGCGGAACCAGCGTCACACAGATTGAGCCGGGTGGGCAGAACTTGGGCAAGCACTGCTCGATTGCGATTGACGAGCGGGAAAAATTGCATTTGGCCTACACAGATGCGAACGACAACCTTCGAGTCGGCTACGAACTTGCAGAGGAGACCTCATCTGGTCGGACTTGGAACATCCGAACTGTCGAAGACCAGCATTCGGTCGCCGGTGGAATCTCACTGCTTCTCGACTCCGACGGTAACCACAACATTCTCTGGGTTGACACGACCGCCCAACTCTGGCTGAGCACCTTCACGACTTGGTGGACTCACACCCCGCTGATGATGGGAATCAGGGTCGCCACCGAATACGACGCCTATTTGGAGTTGAACGGCGATTTGAATCTGTTCTATCGAAACCTCGACTCAAACCAACTCATACACGCTGTCCGAAACAGTACAGGTGACTGGGAAGTCACCACAATCGACTCAGGCCCTACGCTCGGTCCCGCCCTCGCCGTCGCAAAGGATCCGGCGAGTGGAAACATCCAGTACGCCTACGCGGCTGGTCCCTCCACCATCAACATCGTTCGTGACCTCAAGGGCCAAGAGGGTGGTCGCCTCCACCCCGGCTCAACCACAATCGCCTCTGGCTCGACGACGACCAACTACGCCGAGCAGGCGTTCAACACTCTCGACTTCGATTGTGACGGCTTTGATGACCTGATAGTGTCAGAAGCTGGAGCTACCTCTGACACCGGCGCAGTGCGCATCTATTGGGGGAGCTCAAGTGGGCTCGCCGTAACGCCATACAACCTGACCGGTTTTGCTAGCGGTGAGCGGTTCGGCACAAGTGTGGCGAACGCCGGCGATGTCGATGGGGATGGCTGCGAGGACCTGATCGTCGGTACACCCGGGGGGAAGGACCACCTCGGATACACGACTGGAATCGCCTATGTGTATCATGGCGGAACCCGCAATGTCCTATCCGCGAACTGGAGTGACACAGGAGCGACCGGAGCCAATGCGAACGGAGATGAGTTCGGCGGTCGTGTATCGTCTGCTGGCGATGTCAACGGCGACGGGTTCGACGATGTCATGGTTACAGCCACAGCCTTCGAACAGAGCGGCTTTGAGGGCCGCGTCTACCTCTATCTCGGCAGCGCAAGCGGCGTGGACCAAGTCCCGATTTGGAACACTAGGGGCTACTGGTCAAATGTCATCCAAGGGTGGTCCCTTGCGGCTATCGGCGACTCGAACGGCGATGGATTCGACGACATAGCAATCGGCGCGTCGGGTGACATGTCGGGTCTCTCTGGTTATGGGCGGGTGCAAGTCTACCACGGCGCCGTTGGCGGGATTATGGCGTTGGACAACCAGTGGTTCCATCAAACGACATACACCTTCCTCGGCTACTCAGTTGCCGGTCTAGGTGATATCAACGGCGATAACTTTAGCGACTTCGCTTTCGGTGAGCCAAACCATGACCCAAGTGCCCTCGGCAAGGTCCATGTCTTCCTAGGTTCGGCCTCTGGCTACTCAGACGATCCTGACCTCGAATTGGTTGGGACTCAAACCGGACAGTTGCTCGGAAGTGCGCTCGGCACCATAGGCGACCTCAATGACGACGGCAGAGAAGAGATTGCGATTTCGTCCATTGGACTTGGGACTTCAGCCGGTAAAGTAGAGTTGTTCTACGCCGATTCCAGCGAGTTGCTGCGCCCCGCTCTCAACCCGATTCTAATCGAGGGAGTTCCAGGGCAACACTTGGGAAGAACGGTTTCGGGTGGCGGAGATGTTGACGGTGACGGCGAGTTTGAGATCTTGGTGACTTCGACGGACAAGGACATGGCAGGAAACGATGCCGGAGCAGTCATCCAGTTGGAGAAGCGCAACACGGAGCGCAGCACGATTGGAAAGTCGGTAACATCTCTCGACCTCGACCTCGATGACCAAGGGCGATTCCACCTCTTGATTCGCGGCCAAGGTGGCAGCACTCACATGGAACGGCCGAACTCAGCACTGAATCCGGACGAGGCTTGGGTGGAGACTTCATTTTCCAGCGTTGTTTCCTCAATGGTTGTCACTAGAGCGGGCAAGGCGATAATTCTCGATACCAGCAGAACCTTCCATGAGCAATCCGCGAATGTGCTCTTGTCGAACAGCCATCCGCTGATAGCCAACCCAATCAACGACTTCGACCTGACAATATACAACGAACAGAGCCACCTCTTCTACAGCGAGTACAACAACGCAACAATTGACTATGTCAAGGTGAGGGCCGAAACTGACTCTGGCTTCTTGACCACCAATTTGGGTGGTAACTCCTCCTCCATGCTGCCGGTCAATGGGAGTGCGGCGGTTGTCGATGTCAACGGCAGTGGCTGGGACTTACTCGGCGGAAACTTGAGTGCTGTCGAGAATCTCCTTGGAAGTAGTAGTTGTCTACTGCCGAATGGGACTGCAGCGCTGGTCTACTCTGTGGCCGGAAGCGGTGAGACGACTCTCCGACTAATCGAGGAGGATGGCAATTCGTCGACCTCGTGGCTTCACTCTGCCGAAGCGATTGCGGCAGATACAGCGTGTGAGGCGGACAGTACCGTTCTGTTCGCTCTGCAGACTGCGAGCGGCGACATCAGCCTCTCTCGATGGAGCAATGGCACAGTAACGAATCTGGGCTCCTCCTCATCCACCTCGAATGGGGTTGTGGGTGCGATAATCACTCAAACCGGTATTTCGGCATCTGCCCTCTTCCCCGATTTCTCGGCTAGCGGAGATGGCTTGCTCCTCGGACAAGGGACAACCGACACCATCGGCTACTCCGACTTCTCCAAACTATCCGCAGGAACCGGTGCCGACGGCACCACTTGGCTGCTGCATGACGGCGGCAACAACATCTCAACGCTATCAATCTTGGAAGGGGTTTCAGTGCGTGATGTCTGGACCTATCGGACCACCTCGACCTCGCAACTTCTGTTTGCAGACATGGAGGTCGATTCTGACGGAGTGGTCCGCTTCGCGGTTGTTGAGACCGATGGTTTGCTCTACAGGATGAACAGTTTCCGAATCTATGGCGACTGGGACCGCGACTTCGTGCCAAGCCCGTGGGACGATGTGCCGATGGTAGGAGGCCAGTGGAACGACGCTGATGGCGACGGTTACGGCGACAATGCGGACGGCCCGGTGCCCGACGCCTGTGCGACCACTTCGGGAACCAGCAGGTGGGGCTACTTCGGCTGCGCAGACTACGATGGGGATGGTTGGGCGAATGGCCCCGATGCCTGCTTCGACAGGGATGGCCACTCATACATCGACCGGTTCGGCTGCCCTGACCCGGATGGCGACGGCTGGAGCAGTGGCGACGAGACAACGCCCACAGGTTCAGCCGATTCGGACCCACTAAACTGGTTCCAGGCGCAGGACTCAGACGGTGACAACCGGATGGACAACCATGGCCCCGAATGTTGTGGCCCTGACGGTAGCAAGGACGACTTCCCGCTCAATGGTAACCAATGGGCTGACGGCGATGACGACGGCTGGGGTGACCAATCTGACTTCTCACTGGCAAATCTGAGCCTCCAACAGGCGCACGGATACGACTACGGAACCGACGGAATTCCGAACACCAACGACGGTGACGGTTCAGAAGGTGACGGAATCTACGACTTCTACGACACCGACTGGGATGGTGACCAGTGTCCCGGTGAACAGGGCTTCT
>CAUZJP010000134.1:0-4593 GCA_963580235.1 Candidatus Thalassarchaeaceae archaeon | reverse complement strand
GCGGTCATCATCAGACCTGCAAGCAGCCAGCCAGCGGCACCCCCCTCCTCTCTTTCAACACCCTCCTTCATCAGCATGAAGTGGCCCAGAAGTGGGCCGGCAAGCAATATCACATCGAAGGCGATTTGTGGCAGCAGGAGGGCTGTTGGGTCGCCTGTCAAAATCTGTTCGTGAATTCTGAGCGACCAGGGCAGGGCGCTCAAAAAGAGCAGCCAAGCCCCTGCCGCGCGTGTCCGATTGTCCTTGGGAAGTTCGAACAGAACCTCTCTCATCAGAACCATGATTGGAATCAGTAGGAGGAAGACAGCCCAACTCTCATTCAATTGTGATGATGCTGCTGAGAATATCATCAGTGGGAGGATTAGACTGAATCTCATCGCCGGTCCCCATGTGGCCTCCTTCATCCGAGTTGCAAGCGGGGAGGAGGTCACGGACCAAGTGGCGGTTTTCGGGTCCCAGCCCTGAACATCTATACCCGAACCCAAGAGGCCACCCAAGACATGACCGACATCGTATTCGAGGGACCTCAGGTGGCGGCCGAGACCGTAGAGAATGACCGCCAAGAAGAGCGCTTCAATCCCGAGGTCCTCAACGCCTATCATCTCCCCAAACCCGGAATCGAGCCTGCCGAACAACTGCAACAGCAGTATGGCCGCACCGGTCAGCAGGACCAGCACTGATATCTCACGGCGCTTGGTTATGTCATCCTCAGCAATCACTTCCGCGTTGATGGCCACTCTTGCCACCAAGAATGTCAGATATGCGACGAAACAGAGGGGAAGCAGCGCGCCGTCACCAAACAGCATCTCATGCGACAACAGGATGAGCGCGACGGCGAGGTGATGGGGGCCCTTTGAGAGACGATTATTGTTTGAGCCTACCTCGCCGAGCAGCAGTAGAGCGGCTGGCGGCACAATCAGGAAGAGCGGGTCGAGGCTTAGGACATCGAATGGTGAGCCGAAGGAGGATAGCCAGTCGACGAGGAACCACGAGGCGGCTAGCATGGCGTAAGTCCAATCCGATACCCAACGACGAGTCTGCGGCCGGGTCAGCATGTAGGTGAAGGCGATGAGCGCAAGCGCCCAAGCGAGCGCACTCCCGGGTGAAGGGATGAACGAGAGACCGACTGCGAGGCCAATCGGCATCCATGGGACCCGCCGCATGTGCACCGGCAGAAAGTAGCCGATGAGCAGCGCCAACCAGAGGAAGAGTGGGAGCGTCAGCAGAGGAGCACCCACCGTAGTTGCGAGCACTACATCATAGCCGTTCACAAGAGCTGTGAACTCCGCTATCACCACCAAGACGACTAAGGCGATTGAACCGACTTGAATCATCGAGCGAGAGAGGCCTTTCGCGGAGGCGAAGACGCCCTGCATCAGAACGACCAATGCGAGCAGTGAGAGACCGGCTCCGCCACCCGCTGTCGCTTCGTAGATTATTGGGATGACAGACGAAAGTCCCGCCGATGCGAGGAAGAGAGGAGCCCTGTCGCTGGTCGAGCCAAGCCACATTCCTACCCCGGTCAACAGGACTACGCTCAGGATGAGAGGCTTGCCAATCGTGCCGTCGGACCAGTCCAACCATATGACTGACCCGATCATCAGGATGATGAGTGGTGCCAGCACGGAAACCAAGCGTGGAAGAGTGGTCGCACCGACCCGTCTGTTGTGCATCCATTGGAGTAGCCCGAGGGTCACGAACGCGCCCGCTTGCAGCAATACTCCCCATTCCGCCGGCATCCAGCCCTCGGCGCCAGAGGCGCCGTGACAGAATCCGCTGTCGGCAAGCAACTGACCACATGAGGCGAAGAGAATCCAGCGTGTGATCCAGAAGGTGCCGAGGGCGGCGAAGAGATGCCCGAAACCGAGTACATAATCGTGGACGATGGAGAGAGCGCCGTGACGTCTGTGCTGGACCTCCACGAAGGCGTAGGAAGCGAGAACGAGGGCTGCGGAGCCCAATCCGAGGTAGAGAAACTGAGAGTCGGAGTCCAACTCGCTGGTCATGAACCTCCCGATTGCTATCATTAGGGCGATGACACCGCCAACTATCGAGAAGACCATGCCTGCCTTCGCCGCATCAATATCTGGAAGCGTGGAAGTTGGTGGGACCACACTCACGCCAGGTTGGTAGATCTGAGGCTGAGCCGGGGGTGGCGCGGTAGTGGGTGCGACATCTCTGAATCTCGAGCGGGTGGGTGCTGAATCCTCTGTCATGGCTGCACAAATGTTACGCCGACTTATGAGTTATCACCCGACACTCCTTGAACGAGGCTCTTGTTACCCGATAATCAATACCATGATACCATGATTCGGGGGTGCGGGAGTTGTGCAAGAGGTCAGACTCCATTGGAACCGCGAATCGATTGCGAGGTCAGACTTCGCCAAACTGTTGGAATTCTGCAGAATGTTTGAGGTCGTGGCTCATCTTGATGTGCAGCCTGAGGGGGTTCGGCAACTGGCGAAGGTTGAGTATCAAAACGGCGGTAGCGCATCTGACTTCGATAACTTCGATTTCATCACTGTTGAGCAGACCATCGGGTCAGAAAAGGATGGAATGGAAACGATTGTCGTGATGAACAACCACCCAATCGTCACCACTGCGATTCCATTCGTTGATATTGCGGTAATTCCGCCATACTCGATCTCCGACGAGGGGATGGTGCTCACCTTGCGGGGCGTACCCAAAGGTATCAGCGGCTTCCTCGCAGCCACTAGATTGGTTCTCCCTCCCGACAAGGTATCGGTGATTTCGCAAGAGGAGCCGAAGCACGATGCGCTCGAACTCCTCGGTGAGAGGCAGTTGGAAATCCTGAAACTCGCTGTTCACCACGGATACTATGGGGACCCGAGGGAGGTTTCAATTAGTGCACTCGCAGAAAAACTGGGAATCGCCCGGAGTACCCTCGGAGAACATCTGCAGTCAGCTGAAGCAGCACTAGTGAAGTGGGTAATCGAAGAAAATTGACTCAATCAAACATTTGCCAGCGTAGCCTAAATTGGGCGGAACCGCGGCTGAGCGTCTCACTCCTCGCCGTCTTCGCCGCTCTCGTCCTCACGACCCATAGCAGCAGCCAAACCATCAGGCTCGGCTCCCACCAAACCGATGATTCCGGCCACAAGCAGCCCCAATCCAGCGAGGTAAATCAGCGCTGTGACATAGTCGATGAAGAAGGCGCTTCCGCCCGTGTCAAAGTTAGTCCAATAGGTGAAACGATTCTGATTTTGGATGATTCCACTCTGCATCGCATCAACCGTATCTTGGTCAGCACCGCCTCCGGAGACAATCATGAAGATCGGTTGGAGGTCCGCCTCGGAGGGTGGACCCGCAGCCTGTGCAGACATGAGTCGCGTATCGAGATAGAAGTGACTCGTCGATTCACCAAACACGATAATCCGTGCCGTGTGTTGAACCTTCAATTCTACATCAGCGCTGAAGTAAATTGGTACTGCCCCAGGGAAAATGTCGGTAACTGATTTCTGGTTTGTCAGCTTGCCCTGAATAGAACGCTCGCCCGGTGCCACACTGGCAGTCCACACCTCTACAGGCATTCCAAGATGCTCCCCATCCAATTGTCGAATCGGAGCAGAAATTGCGTAGTCTCCGAGGTTTAGGAGGTCACCATCACCTGTGATGAAGCCCCCGGTGGTTCCTGCGAGACTCTCTTTCTCGAGTTCACCAAAGGTTGCCTCTTCCATTTCAGGAGTCCGCCAAAAGAGGTATTCCGAACCATCTTGCAACAATGTTTCACCTTTGTCGCATGTGCTGTTTTCGCCTGTGCAGATTGTGTAAGTCGTGCCGTCACCGGTTGAGACATCCGGTGACCCGAAGTATGTCTTGTTGGTTTCCAATGACTGCCAGCCGAGAGATTCATCGTTGACATTTCCGCCCAACTGTGCCATCAGCGGGTCGCGCCATCCGAATAGCCACTCATCAATTGTGTGAGAGACGAACTTCGTGGCACCTGGGTATCCAGTGGCCTCTTCTCCGAACATACCCTCAAGCAATCCAGGTATCTGGTCTTTGAACATCAGATGGTAGATGAAGTAACGCAGGGCTGCGGCTGAGCCATTGTCAATCCCGTAGATTTGAGCGACTAGTGCATCGTCCCAAGTCAATTCTGTGCCGCCCTTCATGGGTGTCATGGTAACGGGGTCGACAGGAAGGGTGTGGCCTGTGACCTCACCGTATAGGAAGGCAGCAGCTCCATCTCCAGTGATGCCCATCGGACCATAGAGGATGTTCTCAGTCTGGTCAAAATTGAGGTCCACATAACCAGTGGAGCCCCACGCCGAAAACATCCCAGAGCCCCAAACACCACCGACATTCAGGCTTGCATCAGCATAGCCGCCGGTCAGAGGGTTCTCGCTTCCGAACAACGCATATTGGTATCCACTCGCATTGAGCGTTCCTGAACCGCCACTCAGAATCAATGGGAATGTTGTCTCATCGAGGAACCAATCTCCGGCATAGAAGCCCACCTTCTGAAGGTCGGTGATTCCGATATGGTAGTCAGCCATGACAGCGAACGGATTTTCCTGCGCAGCGAGGAGGAAGAGAGCGAAGCCTTGCATCAGCCCACCTGAATCAGAA
>CAUZJP010000133.1:0-4593 GCA_963580235.1 Candidatus Thalassarchaeaceae archaeon | reverse complement strand
TAGCGAAGCGCACATGAGTGATGGGCGCGACCGATTGACCATGGAGGAGCCGGATGGGTGGCCCGGTGAGGTCATCCTCGAAGGGAGGACTACCCTGTATCTACCCCCACGCAACAGCGAGGAAGAGGTGAACCGACTAGGTCCTGGCGACCGAGAGGAGCGAGAGGTGTTTCACAATTCAGCGATGGCTGCGAGCAGAACCCGTAGCGTCGTTCTGATGGCTCATGAGTTCAATGAGGGCTGGCTAGGGGCCGCCGACAAACCGATTCGAACGCTCGATGCGCTCACCGCCACCGGAGCGAGGTCTCTGAGATGGTTGCACGAGCTTCCAGAAGAGGCGGCCGCGCGGCTTCAACTGACCCAGGTCGACAGGGATGAGAGGGCGATTGGCTGGGCGGCTACAAATCTAAGTCACAATCCGCCTAAGAACCCCAACTCCGGAGTGAAGCAACTCATAGGCGATGTGCGCCAAATCTCCCTTGGACAGGGTTGGCAGTGGGTCGACATCGATCCCTTCGGCTCACCGGTGCCATTTCTTGACACAGTCCTGCAATCGACTGCTCGGCGAGCCGTCATCGAGGTGACCGCCACCGACACCGCTGCGCTAACCGGCTCCTCCACTTCCGCGCTGCGCCGCCGCTACGGTGCGAGGGCGAGGCTCGACAGCATCGCGCATGACACTGGATTGAGGATTCTGCTGGCGAGAATCGCTGAGAACGCCGCAAGGCATGACCGAGCAATCGAGCCATTGCTCTCCATCTGGGATGGTCACCACCTCCGAGTAAGTCTCAGGGTGACAAGGTCGGTTGAGGAGGCGAATGAGGTTGAACAATCACTCGGTTGGAGGATTGCTGATCCTACGGCCGAGGAGGTTTCCACGCCTGATGATGAAGGAGTGCCACACATTCTCGTTCCACTGGCCGAACCGGTCGACGTCACCGACGAGAGAGTCTCGGGACCCCTTTGGATTGGCCCGCTTGGAAATGCCGAGACGATGGCGGCGATGAGCGAGGAGCGGGCGGTGGAGTTGTGTGCACCAGCCGATGATGGTCTAACTGGGGATTCCGAAGACCATCTCGCCAATCGAGCAGCAAGACGAGCAGTTGGGCGGGCAGTACGCCACATCGCCGAGGAGGCATCGGCCATTCAGGCCACCAACCTAATCGTTGTAGACGATATTCCATCTCGATTGGGCATCGGCAGCCCACCATCACCCACCAAATTGGCTTCCGCGCTAAGGAGAGAGGGGTACTCGGCTGCAGTTGCAGCGTATGGTAAGCCGGCCATCAGGACGGATGCACCTTGGAGCACCGTCTCAGCAGCGGTTCTCAGTCTCTGATTATCCACCGATGTGGGACATCTCCACCGGCAGGATGAGGCGGGCATCATTCCCTTCACCCCGCTCCTCCGAATACCTATCCCGCCGCCCCGACCAGACCGAACGCACGAGTTCCTGCAACTCGCCGTCGCTCGCCCCGGCCCGTAGTGGCCCCTTCAAATCGAAGCCGGTCTCGGCAAAGAGGCAGGTGTACAACTCGCCAGAGGAGGAGAGGCGGGCCCGACAGCAGTCGCCGCAGAACGGTTCACTCATCGATGTGATGAGGCCGACTTCGTCACCCTCCTTCGTTCGCCACAGTTTGGCAACCTGGCCGACAACCGACTCGGCCACCGGCTCAAACTCGTGTAATTCAGCAAGAATATGAAGGATCTCAGCGCCGGAGACAACCTCTTCCGCTCGCCACTGATTGGAAGCACCCACATCCATGTATTCGATGAACCGAACGGTCACGTCGGTGCCCCTGAAGTGCTCGAAGAGGTCGACGACCGCGTGCTCATTGACACCACGGCAGATGACCGCATTCACTTTGACAGGGCCCAGTCCGGCAGCCACGGCGGCATCGATTCCCGCCAGCACCTCGGCCACGGAGGTCTCGGTGTCCGACATCGATTGGAAGGTCTCCTCGTCAAGCGCGTCTAGGCTCACGGTCACGCGGTCCAACCCAGCCACCACCAACTCCTCTGCCATGCCTGCCAGGAGTGCCCCGTTAGTGGTCAAGGCCAACTCCACGCCGTGTTTGGCCAACATCGCGACAAGTGTGGGAAAATCCCGTCTGAGCAGCGGCTCGCCGCCAGTCAGCCGGATTTTCTCGATCCCGAGCGGCACAAGCAAGGAAACCAGTCTATCGATTTCCTCGAAGCTCAGTATCTCAGAGCGTGGGAGGTATTGGTAGTCTGTGCCAAAGACCTCGCGTGGCATACAGTAACTACAGCGGAAGTTGCAACGGTCGATGACCGAGATGCGCAAATCCCGCAAGGGACGGCCCATTGTGTCCGCTAGCACCATTGAGGGTTGCATCGGCAGTTCATGAAAAGGTTGGTGCGCCGGTATGTCCGCTTTGGTATACGAAATGATTCGCTGGCATAGCCCCGGGGGGTTTCCTTCGGGCCTTGATATAGTGAGGGCGACACAAGTATAGTCATGGTAACAAACACCATTGGAACAGTATTGAACGGAAGAAAGGGTTTGAGCGCTCTACTGCTCGCACTCGCCTTGCTGGTGGTCACGGCCGCTGGCGCGGTGACTGCTGAACAGGCTGCGAACGCACAGACGCTGGAGAATGGAGAACTGGATGAGTTGATGTTGAACGCTGTCTATGTAGACGCTGATACTGACTTGACTGAATTAGATGAACAAACCAGGCTAGCCCTGGAACTTGCTGAAGAATCGGATGACAACGACGGGGGAGTCCTCGCACGCGAACTATCTGATGACTGGCAAGGGGTAGATCCTCTACCTGACTGGCACCCAGAAAATGACATCCAAAGGCGATGCGCCAACCCCACCACAAACAACAGCGCTGCAGTAGATGCAGAACTGGAAGATTGTGACGAATTGGAAGTCGTTGGTGTTGTAGTGATAATCTACACCGACGGACACATCGCTTGGGTAGTTGTTGTCGTCATCTTTGAGGACGGCAGTAACGACGTGAGCCGCCATGGGCCAATGCGCCTATCGGCTGTTCGTGAGAGGCTTGCTGACTTCGATGGACGCATCATCGTCCACTGGCTCGACTTTGACGACGACGACGACGACACCGGATGCGCTAGCGGCTTGCTCGCTGGCCAGTACGCTGTCAGTGATGATGGCCAAGGTGGAGTATTCCGCGCTCTAATCATGAACGCTAACGGCGATACCATCGGTTACATGGGTGGTCAATACCAGGACGGTCACTACCGCGGTCAGTTCACCGTACGCGGTGGTAGTCTCAGCGGTACAATTGCTGGCACCTACGCAAACGGAACTTTCCACGGTGTGTGGGCAGATTCCGACAGCGACCTGAACGGCGCTATGCGTGGTCAGTACATGGGTACCAGCGAGGACCAAGGGGTTTTCCGCGGTCAGTGGAAGGTCAACTGCAACGACGGTGGCGACCCTGTGCCGCTACCAACACCCATCGGACCCCAGATTGTCTGCAAGAAGGTGACAATAACCACCGAGATGATCACCGGAGCTGACGCTGAGGCACTCGACTTTTCGGATGCCACAACCAAGACCAAGGTCAAGGTAGTCTGCCGAAAGGTCATCCCATACGGCGATGACATCATTGAAATCGATGAGCCAAAGCACATCAAGTGCAAGAGGGTGTCAGCCGACTCCGAGTCGGATGAATCCCGCTGCAAAGTTCAGGCACTACCCCTCCGCCCATCGGTCAAGCCGATGCCGGTCGAGGTAGACCCTGCAGACATAAACACCGACAAGCCCACGATCGAGAAGATGAAGCGCGATGCGTCTCAGCTACTCGACAAGGAGCTTATCGAGACCGACGGCGGCTTCTCAGTCGAAGTCGGCGACGCAGCAGCTGGTGGAGCACTTAGCTCCATCTCGCTGCTTGGACTCGGCCTTCTGCGCCGACGATTCATGCTGCTCTGAGCATGAAGACCTGAATCTGTAATGCACACGCAGATTGATACGACGCAGCGGGGGAGCCTGTTCCCAGAGGCTCCCCCGTTGCTCACTATTTCTGAACTCGCCCGCGAGAAACTCAATGAATTCTCAACGAATTCGGATGATGGCTCGCTGGCACTCAAAGTCTCAATCATAGGTCGAGGCCCAAAGGGCTTCCAATACGACCTCCAACTAGTCCCGGCCTCCGAGCAGGAGGAGGGTGACAATGTCTTCGAGGAGAACGGACTGACGGTCATCATCGCCGCCAAGAGCGCTCCCTACATGGATGGGGCCTCACTCGATTTCAAGGAGACACTGATGGGTGGAGGCTTCCACTTCGAGAACCCTAATCCAATCTGGTTGGACGATATCGCCCAGCGGGTCCAGGAGATCATCGATACTGAGGTCAACCCTGCGGTCGCCTCCCACGGGGGAAATGTCTCACTCGTGGATGTCAAGGACGGCGAGGCCATCATCGCCTTTGGTGGAGGCTGTCAGGGATGTTCTGCCGTCGATGTGACTCTAAAGCACGGCGTTGAGACGATGATCAAGGAAAATGTGCCGGAAATCACCATCATCACCGATGCCACCGACCACGCAGCTGGTGCCAACCCATTCTACTGATTGCATGGGTAGTGAGCAAACTG
>CAUZJP010000132.1:0-4608 GCA_963580235.1 Candidatus Thalassarchaeaceae archaeon | reverse complement strand
GGGCCACCTGGAGGCGGCGAGTCCCAGATGGACCGCGCCAAGCGCCTCTTCCCGCACTGGGATGAAGCGACGATTCAGGGCTACTTCGACCAAGGCTGGACAATTGCACAATTACAGGATTGGGTACAGGGGAACAAGTGAGCACCGCCACTCTCAAGGGCTGTCACCCGGAGGTACTCGTGTGTCCGACTGGAAGACCCTAGACTCAGCCAACCCCACCGAGGAGCATTCGATGCTCCGAGAGATGGTGAGAGGATGGGTTGCATCAGAGGTGGAACCTCAGGCCTTGGAGCACGACCGGAATGAGAAGTTCAACCTCGGACTCTTTCGTCAGATGGGCGAAATGGGGCTGTTGGGAATCACCGCACCAGTGGAGCACGGCGGGGCCGGAATGGACGCACTCGCAGCCGCTTTGGTGAACGAGGAAATCTCATATTCGGACCCAGGTTTCTGTCTCGCCTATCTAGCACACAGCATGCTCTTCGTGAACAATCTGTCACGCAACGGCTCTGAGGAACAGAAGGCACGAATCCTCCCGAAGGTCTGCTCTGGCGAGTGGGTCGGAGCGATGGCGATGTCTGAGCCCGACATCGGAACGGATGTTCTCGGAATGAGTACCACCGCTGACCGGCAGGAGGATGGGAGTTGGCTCATCAATGGGCGTAAAATGTGGATTACCAACGGTTGCATCGACGACGATGGTACACCGTGTGATGTCGTCTGGACATACGCCAAGACCGGTGTCGACCAGAAGGGTAGAGCGGAGATATCCACCTTCATCGTTGAGAAGGACCACCCTGGGTTCTCAGTCGGCCAGAAGATCCTTGACAAGACGGGGATGCGCGCCTCAAACACCGCCGAACTGGTCTACGACGACTGCAGGGTTCCTGCTGACGCACTGGTCGGAAGCCCCGGTGAGTCAATCATTCACATGATGCGAAATCTCGAACTTGAGCGGCTTACGCTGGCGGCCCAGAGCGTCGGGATTGCCCGTCGCTGCGTGGTAGAGATGAATCGCTATGCTACCGAGCGAGAGGCCTTCGGCAGACAGATTCGGGAATTTGGCCAGATTCAGCGTCATATCGGCGAATCGTTTGCTGAGTGGCGTGCGATGCACGCCTACCTGTACGATGTTGCCCGCAAGATGGATGTCAGCTCAAGCGGGCAACGGCTCGACTCTGATGGAATCAAATTGGTCGCCACCACGATGGCGAAGAACATCGCCGACCGCGCCATGCAGGTGATGGGCGGATACGGATATGTCGGCGAATACGTCGTCGAGAGGCTGTGGCGTGACGCCAAGTTGCTCGAAATTGGCGGCGGGACTCTTGAGAGCCATCAGAAGAACATCACAAGGGATCTTGCCAAGGATGACTCCGTCCTTCAGTGAGGTGGCGAGATGACTTGGAATTGGACTGTGAAGGATTGGGCCGACCCCGATGGAGGGGTCCTCCGACTCTTCCCCTACATCCCAGCCGCCGTCCTCCCGAGGGAGTTGCGGCCGCGCGATGATTGGGACGGAGTCGCTTTCCTACTCCACGAGGAGGAGTTAGATTCCTGGTCTGATGAGGAGCGGATGGAAAAGTCCAGCAAGGGTTCGGCAACGGCGCTTGCCATCGAGGGTGGCGGCGACCTTTCGCGGATGCTGATCCGGATGCAACTGGTCGACGGAATTCAAGCTCCGAGGTTTCCCGACCCGGAGCCGCACAGACTCGCCAATGTCGCTGAAAAGGGGAAAATCCCCGCCTACTTCGTCGAGCCGGGTGTCGATGATGAAGAGTGGCTCAAATATCTTGAGGATTGCGCTGACGAGGCTTCACGCCTGCCTCGGATGGCGGGCATGCTGTTCGCTCGCGGAAGGTATGCAAAGGCGTTGAAGGGGGTGCAGCAGTCGATTAGTGAGCCGAAGGGTACGAAGGAACCAGTGGACCTTGCAATCTGTGCGGGAGTTGCGGCGGCGTGGTGGCGGCGCAGTGAGTCGCTGTCTACAGAGGAGTTGCGGGAGCGGAGGAACCGCAGGCTATGTTCTCGCCTCAGAGGGGCGCTAGCGCACCTGAGGGAAGCCGATGGCGAGCCGGTGCTCATCGTGCCGGTCATCCAAGATTGGCTCGATGACATACTCGCAACGCTCAAGACCAACCCCGACATAGAACTGAATGCACCCGTCGGTGCGGAGTTGAGTTGATGGCTAGGAGAGGTGCTGTTGAAGTTCGCGTGGAGAACCAGTTGGTTCGCTATACTGCACCCGAACCGTTCGGCCACGACGAAGTTGTGGAGCAACTCGGTGGCAAGCGTAACGGCAAGGTCATCATTCTCGCCCTCAAGAGTCCGAGGGCTACTCTGCTAGTTGACGAAGAGGGGCGGCTCGTGGTTCACGGGACCAACCGCAATGAGATTTCGAGAGCTGCAGCCCGCGAGATGCTGTTGAGATTGGGTCGAGCCGACGAAGGCCTCACCGCAGAAAAAGGTCCGATGGTCGCATCGTTTGACTACGGCCAACCTCTGCGGATAGACAGGGTCTCAGAATTCCACCCCGAGGCGGAACCCGATGATCGCCTTGAATGCCTCAGAATAAGTGACGAAAACCACGGCATGGACCTCCTCTTCTTTTCAAACGGCAGGGGTGTTGCCCTTGGTGCCCGTTCACTGAATCTCGTCAAGATGGCTGCCAGCCATTGGGGGGCCCGCTTCGAATCCGAGAAACTGTTTGTCGATGTCCTAATTCCGAAGGGTGCTGAAGTCGAGGAAGAGGCGGAGGAGGAAGCCGCACCTGTGGCCGAGGAATCAGAGCCCGAGGAGCCACTCGATGTCGAAGACGACGATGATGTGGATGATGACGACAGCAGCGACGACGACTGAGGTGTGATCTTGAGTCTCACTGATGGCCGTTGGACCGGCCCCATTCTGGACAACCACTTCCACCTCGACAAGAAGGGCAGGTACCTCGACGCCGCACTCGACTTCCAACTGGCTGGCGGAACCGACTTGATTCTGGTTCACAAGCCGGACTTCGACAACCTGCCGGATGACGAAGCCGGCATCAAGACCGCTTACGCAGACACCCTCGACATGGCTGTCTCGGTTCGCAAGGAGTTGGAGCTCAGCGTCCGGGTAATCCTCGGACCACATCCCGCCGCTTGGGCGCATCAGATAGGGCCGCTTGGAATAGAGGCGGCAAACGACTTGCACCTCGGCGCAGTTCAACTCGCGCTGGACCACTGCGCCGAGGGCGAAGCGGTTGGAGTGGGGGAGATTGGACGGCCACATTGGGAGGTCGGAGATGAGATGATGGCGCAGGCGGATGCTCTGTTGGAGGAGATGCTCTCGATGTGTGCACAGGCGGAAGTCCCGGCACAACTCCACCTCGATGCGAATGGCGAGCAGACTTACCGTGAAATATCCCGAATCTGTGACCGCGCCCGTCTGCCGCGGGAGATGGCGATTCACCACCACGCGCAGGCTGATGTCAGTAGTGGTTTCACACACGGTCTGATACCTTCCGTGATAGTCGGCAAAGGCTCGATTCGAGACATCGCACAATCCCTCTGGGGTAATGAGGGGGGCTTCCTAATGGAGACCGACTACATGGACGACATGAAGCGACCGGGGGCGGTCCTTGGTCCCAAGACAGTGCCAAAGAGAACTCAGGCGTTGGTCCCTGCGCTTCTCGGGTTGGGGATTGATGTCGAATCCGTTCTCGAGACGGTTCACCGCGATCTGCCTAACCTGCTATACGGTGAGTGATGGGCTGAATTGCCGGTCGGTTTGTCAAGCCTAACATGACTGAAATTACTCTAAGAATAATCCTTCGGCCAGCAGATTACAATTGCCGCAGGAGAATCTCCGGCGTCCCCTTAAGGGGACGCGGAGACCGTTTTTTTGATGTTCTGTGGGGAAAGGTCTTGAAGCCAGCCGAGCGGGGCGCGCGCTGTTAGGAGGCACAGGTGGTTTCATGTTGGAACTTGAAGGGAAAACTGCACTCGTCTTTGGCGTGGCGAGCGAGGAGAGCATAGCGTGGGCCATCTGCGAGCAGTTGGCGGCCTCCGGCTGCAAGTTGATACTGGGCTTTCAGAAGCGATTCATGAGCCGTGTTTTCCAGTTGAAGGAGAAGTTGCCGGCGATTGAGGCGTTCTACCCGATCGATGTCGCAACTGATGAGTTGACAGCCGAATTCTTCACCGAGTGGCAGGCAGAATCTCCCGGTGCTAAGGCGGACATCGTCATCCACGCCATCGGTTTCGCTCCCCAGGAGTGCTTCGACCGACCTGTGCTGTTCGTTGACAATGACCCAATCAACACCGCGATGACCGTCAGCGCCCACTCACTCCAGAGGCTGATGAGACACGCACTGCCTCATCTTGCTGACTGCTCGTCAACAATCACGCTGACCTATGCCGCTTCGACCCGATGGGTCCCGAACTACGGTATCATGAGTATCGCTAAGGCTGCTCTCGAGGCTTGGACTCGCGAACTGGCCAACCACCTCGGCCCTGACGGACACCGCATCAACGCCATCTCTTCTGGCCCCATACGAACCCTCGCTGCCTCAGGGATTCCCGGCTTTGACGACATTCTCAGTCATGTTGAGAGGAACTCGCCGCTGCGCCG
>CAUZJP010000131.1:0-4624 GCA_963580235.1 Candidatus Thalassarchaeaceae archaeon | reverse complement strand
GTCACCTTTCGCGCCAACAATGCCCGCCGAGCCCTCGGAACTTCATGTCAAGGCAGCACCGCGAGAGGATTCGCTGAGTGCGGACGAGGCATCGGATCTTCTCTCAGACCTGAGTGAATGAGTGATTCACATCGTAGGGAGTGGCTCTCGCCCCTAATCGTCAACCTACGGCGACAAGTGCCGGCTTGCCGCCGGCGTATGGGACGCGCGCGGAATCCTCCAACCGCGAGACAGCCTCTTCCATGCCCTTCAGGTCGGCACCGTCTGGGAGGCGCTCTTCATCGTCTTGGATCGGTAGTTCGGTACCGGGGCCGGGGATGTCGTAGAGTCTGCTGGCCAGCCGGGCAGAGAGCCTCAACAGGCTCCCGTCAGTCGAGGTGTTACGATGTACGAGTCGCAGTCTGGTCCACGTTTCAAGCTCGCCCGCAATCTTGTCTAGGCGAGCGGTCAGTTTGCTCTTAATCTCCGATTCACTCTCCGAATCATTCTCTTGGGGTTCGAGGAGCATCATCAGTCGAGCCAGCCGCTGGACTCTGAGGTCTCGTGGTTGAGCGTCAAGTTTTCCACCAATTCTCAGGACCAGTGAATCCCACCGAATGTCACCACTCTCCAAAACCGGCTCTTGTTTCGTGGAAACCTCAAACTCAACTTCGGCGGGCGGCATTGGTGAAATCGGTTCCACAGCCACAACTTCGGTCACTTGAGGGGGTGGTTCCATCTTTGTCGGCGTGTGCGGCTCGGCGCGGGATTCTTCTTCGATTGGCTGGACCTTTCTCGGAATTAGGATTGGCAATTCCTTCACCAAGCGCAACTTTGCGAAAGGTTCTGGAAGAGTCGGCTCAAAGAGTGCGAATCCCCGCTCGTCTGCAGTTTCGGGCAGGGCGGCTAATTCCGCAGCGAGTGAAGGTAGGGAATCGGAGATGTTCTGCAATCTCTCCGGCCGTCTCAAGTCGGAACCGATTCTGTCGAGAAGTTCCGAACTCCTTCTGAGCGGCAACCGCTGCAGCCTCTCCTTCAGGTGGTTGAATCCATCCATCGCTCCACGTATTGCAGGGAGTGAGGCCCACAATTCGCTAGGCGCCCGCTCGAACATTTTGTCGAGCCCACTGACATCCCAACCGCTGGTGCGCCACAGGTCGACCTCACCTCTCGTCGCTTCGACCAATCGGCTTTCTCTCGCACTGCTCCGCGGTTCTCCGAAATGACCCAAAACCCTCTTCCCGGCTTGCAGTGCCTTGATCGCCTCTTCGTATTCAGATAGAGAGAGTGAGCCCGGAGAGAGTCGTGCGGGCCAACTTCCTGCGAACCTAACTCTGACTTCGTCGAGCTGTTGGCGGTGTAATCCGTTGCGTTTCAGCCGCTTTCGCATACCCTCCTGAACATCAGCGACATCGTCGTAGTTGACACCCGCCGTTCGCAGCCGTTCACTCCAGTCAGCCGCCTCCTTAGCACCGGCATATGATACATCGAGCAGGTCTATGTTCGAGAGAATCTGCTTGCACACCCCGACCCGCTCCGCATGTTCTTCAATCGCCAACCAGCCGACCCGCGGCCGCTGTTCGAGCAATACCTCAAACGGCTCGACTTCAAACCCCGAAGCAACCCATCCCTGTAACCTGCCACGAGCCCGCGAATCGTTCTCATCCCGCCTAGCTTGGAGGATTTCGACAAGCCCCTCGATGTCATCCACCCTCTCGACTTGTCCCTGAAGAGCCGCGGCGCCCCCCGCTTCATCTGGAAACAGGTCGAGCAGAGCGTCGAGTCGGAGCCAAGCGGTGCCAAGTCGAACCACCGCATCAGCCACCTCATCAACTCTCGATTCCAGAACTAGTAAGTCGCCCGGCGCGGGAGGTCTGGGGGTATTGAGATGGAGTTGCCGTTCGTCTAGGTCAGCGAGCCAGTCGGTGATGATTTGGAGTCGAGTTTCGTAGTCAGAGGCCATCCCCTCGGCTCTCTCTTGTAACTCGGCAAGACGCCCACCCTCCTCCATATTCTGAGCCAGTTCCGCTCGTTGCAGAAGCGCGCTCGCGGCCTCTCGGTCATACATTGAGATGTCACTACTCGTAATTTCCTCAATTGCCAGCAGAATGGAATCCAAGTCTTGAATCCGGCCAACTTCCGCATACCTTTCCTGCAGGTTTCCTGATAGTCCCGAAAGGGTCCAACCGCGCTCGTCCCTCAAGTGGAACACCATCTCTTCCAAGACTCGAACCCGCCGATTCTGCCGTCCTTCGAGGTCAGCGACGACCGCCTCCATATCCTCACGAAGCACAGCATTTTCCAGTGCCGAAAGGAGTTCACCTGCCTGTGGAATCATCGATGGATCTACTCGGTCCAACCGCTCGAGCCAGTCCGCCAACTCTTGCGTACGCCCTTCCCTCGACCACCGAATTTCGAATTTTTCAGCGATTGCGTGCCAGGGGCGGCGGCTCCGAACCAATTCACGCCAACGCCGCTCGTTTGCTTCGATTGCGTTAGGGTCTGAGAGGGAGTCCAGCATCTCGGCCCGCTCAGTCCACGCGAGAGGGAATTTCTCGACCTGTTTCACAAGCCATTCTGAGCGCTCGATATTCTTCTCCAAACGCAGTACTGCTTCGCTGAGGTTACCACTTTCTCCAGCGAGGTGGGTGGCGAGTAGAGGGCCGTCAAAGCCGCGTTCGGCCCAGCCTGTCAGACGCTCATCAAGCCAACTGGCATCATCGACCAAGGTGAATCCCGAGGCTGGCATACCCTCCCCCCGTTCACAATGCTACCGACGGTGAACTCGCGCGGGTGACGAAATGTGCACCCGTGCGCAAGGGCGAGGGTCAGTATCAAGTAGGCAATCAATGGGCTGAGGCGGTCATGACGCCGCTTGAAATCGGACTTACGCTGTTCGTGACGCTTCTTGGTGGGGGCATCATCTTCTGGATGATACAGGTTGACACCCACTTCCGGAGGTATAGTCGGGATGCCGCCACGGAACGAGAATCGCAGGCAGAGAAGTTGGGTTTGTTGGTCAACGAAGTCACTCGACTGTCGAGTGACTGCAACGCATTGATTCACACCCAACCTAAGTTGAAGGGGCTCATTGAAGCACACAATTCCATCAACAGTCTCGAAGCGTCGCTCGACTCTGACTTCGGGGCACCAAGTGTGAAGGAGTCTGCAGAAGGACTTCTCTCGGCAATCCGCGGGATGCTCTCCACCCACTCCACGGACGGGGATTTCACCTTAGGACATGCAGAAGTGGACTCAGGGGTCACAGCCCTTGCCAGCCGACTCTTCGACCTATTCGCCGACCTCGACCTCTCCGGTCCCAAGAACCTCGGCCTCAGCGCCCTTGAGGCGCGCAGACTTGGTGAACTGGCCCACCTGATTGGCGAGGATGGCTGGGCTAGGGCGTGCTACAAGGAGGTGGCAACCTCACTTGCTCCGGGCAATCTTGCGGCGATGCGCTGTCTAGCGGCACTTGCCAGAGATTCTGGTGATGTCGAAGCAGAGGCGCATTGGGTCACCGAACAACTCTCACAGATTCCCGATGACGAGTCACTGTTGCGCAGACTTTCACTACTCGATCCCGAGACGGCCGAGCGCAATGTGAAGCGGTTGGAGGCGATTGGCAAGGCGACTCCGGCAGACCACAGTTTCCTGACCGGAATAAAGGAGCGGATATCAGGCGATTCAAGCGATCAGTCACTGGCTGCGGTCGAGGCGGCTCTCGAGCAGGACCCGACGGTCGAACAGTATCTGCTGAAGGCGCGGCTCCACCGCCGCCGAGGTGAGCTTCCTCTCGCAATCGATTCAGTCAGGTCGGCACTCGACCTTGCGGGAGGCAGACAGCACGGTGAGTCGTGGGCGCTGCTCGCCCAACTCCTCGAGCCAGATCCCAAAGAGATAGCTGATGCGTTGAAGGCAGCGGTGCACGGCTGTGCGCTAGGTGCGGGCGGCACGGAACTCATTCTTCTGAAGGCGGACCTGCTGGAGCGAAGTGGGCGCAGGGAGGATGCGATGGAGGCACTTGAGAGTGCTCTCGAGTCAGACCCCGCAAACGCAACCATCCGCACAAACCTCTCACAGACCCACCTCTTCCAGGGCCGACGTGAAGAGGCGTGGAACGTTTTGGAGGGAACCCCTAACTGGAGTGAGCCGGTTCTCTACATTCAGAAGGGCAGACTGCTGCTCGCTGACTATGACGCCAACCGAGACGCCGGGCACGCCGACGGTGCGATTCTCGCAGAGGCGGAAAGCGCATTCCGCGGTGCCTTGGAGGTTGACCGGGAGAACGGCCTTGCATGGCTGTGCGTGGGCCGTTGTCAGCGGTTGGCGGACGACCTCGCAGAGGCGAGCATATCACTCAACAGGGCGAAGCGACTGATGGACGACCCATTGGTCTGCGCCGAGGAGAGTCTGATCGCCTTGGACGAGGGGCGAGTCGAGGATGCTGCACGGCTGATAGACGAGGCGGATGTTAAGGAGCGCACCTCACTGGTGATTCCCTATGTGAAGGGACTCGTGGCAGCCCGCCGCGGCAACCTTGCTGAAGCGTTCGAGCGGTTCAACGAGGTATTGATGGCCAACCCGCACCATGTGCGTGCCCGACTCAACAGAATCACACTATCCATGCTCTCTGAGGATGTCCAGT
>CAUZJP010000130.1:0-4627 GCA_963580235.1 Candidatus Thalassarchaeaceae archaeon | reverse complement strand
CTACCAAGTCCTCCAAATCAGGTGATGTCATGCCCTCCAGACGGCTGCGCATCTCCTCCTCCTGCTCTAGTGGGCCGAACAGACAGAGAATCACACCATGCTCACGGACTCGGCGGGTGACTGCGCGGGTGTCTACAGCGGTGATGCCCGGAACATTGTGGGCAAGGAGGAACTCGTGCACGCTACCGATGCAATGGCGATGGTCCGGGTGGTCGATCCATTCGCGGCAGACCACGCCTCTTGGCCAGACCGCCGAAGACTCTGAGATTCCCAGCGCAACGCCATAGTTACCGAGCAGCGGCCAAGTGAAGGTCAGAACCTGACCGGCGAAGGATGGGTCGGTGAGGCTCTCCTGAAAGCCGCTCATTCCGGTGGTGAAGACCAACTCCCCTTCGCCGATGATTGGCGCTCCGAACAGAATGCCTTCGTGGCGGGAGCCATCTGCGAGGAGCAGGACTCCCTTACCAGTTGCCGAAGTGAGTTCGGTGCCGTCTGAATCGAGCAACAGGTCGGCTGCGTCAACGCCCGAATATGAATTTGAAACGCCTCTTTGGCCCGTTCCAGGACTGAAGCCGTGCGCAGCCTTCACCTTCGCACCCTAGGATTGTGCCTGAATGCCGCTTATCATTATTCACCATGCAGCATGACTGCTGACGCCACCCACTGTGTGGGTGATTCACTCTTCTTCGGCACTTTCATGCAAGTCCTTGCCACGCTCTGACGGATGGACTTCCAACTTGCCACCCTCAAACTCAGTTGCCCCAGCCGCGCCGCCCGAATAGCACTCGAGAAATGCCGCCAAGGCGGCTACCTCGGAGTGGGGTTGATTTCCGACCGCGACATTGTGCTGACATATCTCGAAATACTCACGCGGCACCTTTGCTCCACCAAGCACGATTGCCAGTGGCTTGTCGTGGGGAAGTGTGGGGATGACCTCGTGGTAGGGTAGGCCGTACATGGTCAGGTGAACTGCGACCCCACCGGCCTCGACAAAGCGGCGCAAAAAGCCGAGTGGCGACGCTTCTTGACGGACCTCAAACTCGCCGCCGAACCGCTCAGCGACATCACCGATTCCCGAGAGAAGAGAGGCGTCGTCGTCGCCTGCCAACAGGAAGGTGTCAGCGCCGAAGGCGCGTGCGGTAAGGCCGAGATGAGTCGAGATGCGTGGGTCCCGGCCAGTACGATGACCGAGCCTCAGCACGGTGATTGACTGCGACTTCTCGGTCATCGAAGGTACCCTCTCGCAGAATTAGGCGGGGGGGGCTTCCTCTTCAGCGTTCTCAAAGCCGCCGGAAGTCAACTGTAGGGGCTCATCGAGTGGTGCGATGTCGAGTGGAAAGGTCTGGAGCAACTTTTGGACCCATGAAAGGAGGATGGCGTCGAGCAGGAGGTGAGTGGCGAAGTGGACCATCACCCCGAGCGCGCCGATTCGCAGCGATTGCAGAATCATCGAGGGCTGTCCGCTGTCAGTGAAGACCAACCAACCGATTGGCTCCAGCGTGAAGTAAAGCGCCATGATCAGCAGAACTCCGCCGGTGGCGCCGGACTGCCAGCTGCTTCTCTCTCTGCTGTGCATCAACAGGACTGTCGCCACCAGGACAAGAATTGGTATCAGTAGTGACACTGAAAAGAAATCCAAGTTGAGAATCATCGAATTGGGCAGGCTCGAATCTGCATCACCCAAAGTGTCTCCGATCACCGATACGGTCAACCACCAGAAAATGCCGACTGCGGCGAGCAGAATACCACCCATTACAGAGCGGCTGTGAATCATCTGGCCCATCTCATGACGGTCCTTCGGCTGCATCCTCTGAAGGACACTTTCCGCCAACTCTAGATTTTCCGGCGAAGGCAAATTTGCATCTTCATCAGTCACCGAAAGCCGAGGCTCTGGCTCGCTTGACTCGTCTGTAGACGAGGAGTCCGCTATCGTCACGAGCGGTTTGGCTGCTGCGTGGGATGATAAACGATGCCCCACAGCCGATGCCGCTTATGGCTGACTTGACACCTTTCCTGAAACGCCGGCCCTGCGGGCGACCTCGCCTAATGGGAATTGTCAATGTGACCCCCGACTCATTTCACGCGGCTTCCCGAGTTGCTTCCGTGGATGCTGCCGTTCAAGCTGGGCTCGGGATGTGGGAGGCTGGTGCTGACTGGGTTGACGTCGGTGGTGAATCGACCCGGCCCGGAGCAAAGCCCGTTGATGTGGCCGAGGAGTTGAGCCGGGTTGTGCCGGTCATCAAAGGGCTGAAAATCGAAAAGCCTGACGGATTGGTTTCGATTGATACGCGGCGTGCCGTGGTTGCAATCGCGGCGCTCGACGCGGGCGCAGACATGGTCAACGATGTATCAGGGCTCAGAGATGCCGCCATGCGGGCGGTGGTGCTCGAGCGGGGCTGTGCGGTCTGCATCATGCACATGCTCGGCGAGCCAGGCAACATGCAGAATGAGCCGGACTACGCTGATGTGGTCGGCGAAGTGAGTGCCAACCTTCTCGCAGTCGCAGACAAGTTGGTCGCCGCGGGTCATCCCGCCGACTTGATTTCACTCGACCCCGGAATTGGCTTCGGTAAGCGGTTGGAGCATAACTTGGACCTGTTGCGTTCTGATGCTGGTCTGCGCAGCGATGCTGGATTCTCCTTGTTGTGGGGGGTCAGTCGAAAGTCGATGTTCAAGGAATTGCTCGGTCGAGACTCTACTGATGCCCGCTTGGCAGGAACTTTGGCAGTTGCAGCACATGCGATGGCAGTGGGAGTCGATATTCTGAGGGTCCACGACATCGCTGAGCACCACGACCTTCTCTCCACCCTCGCAGCGCTCAAAGGTGAGTAGATTGGATCGGAGGAAATCGTGATGGCAGATATCCCAGTCGTTGATGTCGGTAAGAATCTGCGAATCGTCGGAACTGCTCATATTAGCAGTGCCTCCGCTGACCTAGTGCGCCAAGAGATCGCCGAGTGGAAGCCGGACTTGGTCGCGGTCGAACTCTGCGAGAGTCGACTGAAGGCGCTGCGTAACCCCGAGGCGTTTGACAACGAGGCGCTCAGCAAGGTGCTGAAAGAGGGTAAAACCCAGTTGGTCCTCTTTCAATCACTGTTGGCTACCGAACAGCGCCGTCTCGGCATTGAGGAAGGAGAGAAACCAGGGACTGACCTTTTGGCAGCCATAGAGGCGGCTGAGGAGGCAGGAATCGAGTTCGAATTGGTCGACCGAGATATCCAGACCACGATGAGGAGGGCCTGGCGGCGGATGGGGCTCCGCGAGAAGTTCCGAGTCATCAACGGCCTACTCTTGGACGGTGGCCAGGATGATGACGAAGAGATTCCTTCGGTCGACGAACTTCTGCAGAACAAGGACCTAATCACCGAGTTGCTCAATGAGTTGAAGGAGGTCGCACCCGGTGCGGGTGAAGTTCTAATCGACGAGCGAGATGAATACCTTGCAGGCTCTATAGACCGGCTTAGAGGGCGAAATCCCGGCGGAAAAATCCTAGTCGTAATTGGCGCTGGCCATCTAGATGCGGTCGCTGAAAAACTAGCCGGGCCGGCGTTGAAAAATAAAAATAGGCTCGCTGAACTGACTGAGGAGCCGCAACCCAAGAAGTTCTGGAAGGTTGTGAAATATGGATTTCCCGCTGCAATCATTCTACTGTTCGGATACCTAATCATGCAGGGGAATTACGAGCAGCTGAAGGAGGTCGCGCTCACCTGGCTCGCCCTCAACGCCAGTCTAGCCGCGCTTGGGGCTCTGCTCGCAAGAGGCCATCCTTTCGCAATTCTCACGGCTGCCGTCGCCTCACCGATTACTTCGCTCAACCCTACCCTCGCTGCCGGATGGTTCGCCGGGTATGTACAGATGAAGGTAGCCAAGCCGACTACGAAGGACCTGCAGGATTTCCTGAAGTTGGACAAGTTCAGCCTGTTCTGGTCCAACCGGGTTGGGCGTGTGCTGCTAGTCACCGCACTTGCAAACCTCGGCTCATCGGTTGGGGCGTGGTTTGCCGGTACTGCCATCCTCGGAACTCTGCTTGCCTGAAAGGTTCGGCTCATCGCAGTAATCACCATTTGGTACTGTGACAGGTCTTCAGAAGAAGCAGAACAAGGGTGATGCTCAGAAACACGAAGGTCGGCCCCTTCCCGTTCCGTTGAAGAACCGGATGCGGGTCGCCGCATCATGGTCGAGGATGTCGTCATCGTCGGGGGGGCGAGAACTCCCTTCTGCGAATGGCTGGGTGGCAAGCGGGGCGATGGCCAGCGCGGCGGACTGCTCGCCGGCGTGACCGCCGAGGATCTGGGCGCTGTCGCCATTAGGGGCGCGTTGGAGAAGACCGGGACAGATGCTGGCTCTGTTGACCATGTCGTGATGGGGCATGCCCTGCAGACCTCCGACCAGGCAATCTTCGGCAGCCGCCATGCCGGCCTGAAGGCGGGAATCCCACAGGAGGTCCCTATGCTCACGCTCAACCGCTTGTGCGGCAGCGGCGCGCAGTCGATCATTTCAGGCGCGCAGATGATTATGCTCGGCGAGGCCGAGGTGGTCGTTTCTGGCGGAATGGAGAACCTAAGTCAGGCCCCCCACGTGCTGCGTGGAATGCGAGACACCTACGGGCTCGGGAGGCCACCCCGAC
>CAUZJP010000129.1:0-4648 GCA_963580235.1 Candidatus Thalassarchaeaceae archaeon | reverse complement strand
GGTTCCGGAGAGATGGTACCGAAACTCGATGGAGAAGGAAATCCCATTGTTGATAATAATGGCGAGATTGAGAAGGTCAGAGAAGGGTTTGCCGTGTCCAAGAACAGAGGGACTCAAGGTGTCAAGTCGATGGGACTCCGCCTTACAGGGGTACCACCCGGACAAGACAAAAAGCGTTGGCAGGCACTTTCCAAGAAGGAGAAGTTGGCGTGGCACAACGACAAATATCCTGAGAACCAACTGAAGACTGCGCCCGCTCTTGAGAAATTGTGGCCTGAGGATGAAATCGTCAGAGTGCACCAGATTCCAGATGTATTGGACCAAATCTTCCTACTGGCAGCATCTGGCATGATGATCCGATTCGCTGCCAACCAAACCGCTTCGTCCGGCCGCACAGCAAAGGGCACTTGGGTGATGGAAGTCCGTGACAAGGAGAATGGTGGGTTCAACGATGAAATCATCTCCTCAGCGAGGTTGGACGCCGACCTGATCGACGAAGAGGACGAAGAACCAGCAGAAATCGTTGGTGGACAACCATCCTCAGAAGAGGAGTGACGACCGCCTGCCGTAGCGGGCGATAGAATCGATTCAACAAGTCGTGTTCGCCTCTCACGGCGGCGGCTTGTCTAGAGCGAGTGATGCCTTTGCTCGAGACTGTTCCGTTTCCATAAGCGGCATCAGGTCGACCCCCTCCGGGGAGTCGCCCTTTCCAGCGTTGACGAACTTGCTGTGCAACACGATTGGTGCGGCCATGAGGCTTAGGAAGAGCCCGCAACAGAAGAGGGAGACCGTGAACTTGGGGAGGGTGAGCCGCTCCTCCGTCATGATGGTGAGGTCGACAGTGAAATTTCGGTGTGGTGCCGGCGTATCCGAATCCCGCATGTTGTCCCACCCATCGATTACGATGTACATCCATTCAGTCTCAGGTTCTGCAAGGCCGAAGAAGGCTCCACTAGTCTCGTCGGAGTCGAGGCTTACTGTGAAGTCGAGCTGCCTCTTTCCCTCGTATGAGTGGACATCGCGGTAGGGCATCCAAGCGACGATGTCTCTCCATTCTGGTGGGATTAGGTTGAGCATGTCGCGGTCTTCCCAGGTGCGCATCTCGAAATCATTCCTGTAGAAGTCCCAATCGTATTCCTGCAAGAGGTAGAAATCGACGAGTGGCGGCGGGAGATGGGTGCTCTCATTGTCCGAATGAACGACGAAGCAGAATGTGTAGCGGTAGCCGTAGGTGAGATTCAGTCGGAGCCCCGAACTAGAGTCGTTGTCAACTAGGAAAGAGGAGTGGAAGTCACTTCTGAGAGCTTGCAACTCGCTCTTGTTGTAGATGTTGTCACCCGACAATGCTGGGCCCCACCACTGTTGTCCATCCCACTCATCGTCGTCGTGTGTGCCCCCATCACCGTCATTCCCAGAAAAGTCATCGGTCACGCCACTCATGTTGAAACTGTTTACCTGTTCGTGCCACTTAGCGGCAGTCGAAGAGTCGTAACTGCAGTCCGAGGCGGCCTTCGCTGAGCCCATGTTAAGTGGTTCTGGCAGGGCCAAGAGTAGTGGGATTACAAACAGGGCAGCGAGCAGAATCGATGGTCGCGGGTCGCTTGTTCTCGCGCCGACTCTAGTCATTGGTGGCTCACCTGCGACGACGCGAGGTGACCGGACGCACATAACCCGATTCCTTGCTGCGCCGGTCATCCTTGGTCAAGTGCTTCGGCTTGGGTGGAGGCGAGTGATGATCCATGCCGAGCACACCGCCTTCGGTGACCACTTGCGAGACATCGTACGCATCCACAGCCTCCTGAGCATCGATTTCAACCTCTGTCGGTTGCCGCATCACAATCCAACCGAGAATGAGGAGAAGCAGTAGTAGAGCTCCGAGCAGAATGCCACTGTCTTCCGCTTTTGGTAGTAGGGAGTCAAGACTGAAATCGGCGAGCGAATCGTCCATCTCTGCCGGGTCTCTGATTCTGAGCGGATAGCCCTTCTCTTCGCAGACTCCAATTCCCGTACAGACTTCCAAGATGACATAAATCTCGCCCGGATTCGACCAGTTGACGAAGACGAAGCCGTCCTCTGACTGGGGTTGCCAATCGTTGGTGGTATCTCCATCATCGTCGCTGTCAACCCTGTCATCAATATCCCAGTTGAAGACTAGTGCATCAGCTCCGACAATCGAGTCAACGCTGTCGTGGTCGTCGTCTGTGATGCCATTGTTGTCACTGTCGTTGGTCACATCGTCATCATACCACGCACTCATTCCTAAGAGGCCGTCATGGTCGATGGCTGAGCCGCCGAGCAGATAGTCGAAGCCGGAGTATACTGCCTCTTCAAACGGCGTGCTCGTCACGATTTCGGGAGCCTGTGAAACGACCACATCCCTCGTCGAATGATTGACATCTCCGGTTCCAAAGCCATCGCGTAGGGTGAGAGTCACAGTATAGGATCCCGGCGTGCTGTAGGTGTGCCAGGCATTTGGTGAATTGACAAGAGGCGAGCCATCGCCGAAGTCCCAGCTGTACTGCGTGATTCCGTTCCAATTGGGGTCACTCTCATCGAGAGGCACATCCATTCCGACGAACTGCGCATCTCCATCCCTGCTACCCGTCGAGTCGAAGCGCAACCAAGTTCCAGGTGCTGCAAAGATGGCTCCTGTGTTGGTGAAGGTGTGCCGCCAGTTGAATTGGCTGAGGTCATCGCTGGGTGCGGTTATGGCCGCTCCCGTGGTCGCATCGCGCCCCTCATAGACGGTCATCTGCGGTAGCGGCAGCGGATTCGCAATCACGATGATATACGACTTGGGAAGAGATGCGCGTCCCAACTCATCGATTACCACCAGTTGCACAGAGTGGGTGCCCGGAGTGGTGAAAGTGTGGACGATCGCAGTCTGGTTGACGATGGTCTGGTTGAGGTCGGACAGGGTCCAGATTGTCGTCATGTTACCGGAGTTTCCGTCCGGGTCAAACGACTGGCTTTGGAAGGAGTATGGGGTCGCCGTGTCACCATCGTCAGGGCGAGCGAAAAGGGCCACAGGTCGCTGATTGTTGACAGTGATTTGGATGATTGCTACTGAGGTGTTTCCATCGTTGTCAGTAGCGACCAAAGTGATGTTCTTGACTCCCGGAGTTCGCCACGCCGGAGTTGGATTCTCATCGCTTGAAGTGGTGCTGGCGAACGAGTCTGCCATCGAAATCGTACCACCATCGAGATTCACCCCTTCTGTGAAAACCCACTGCCAAGTATCGATGCTTCCGTCGTCGTCGGTGAAGACGGTCGGCATCGGCAGAGGGGTCAGCGTGTCGACTTCGAGAGGTAGGTCGAAAATCTGTCTCGGTACGCGGTTCAGAATGAGGATGATGAGGCTCTCATTGACCGTGTGGGTGCCATCACTGACGGTCAGGGTGAGCGTGTAGAAGGTGCCATTCGCGGATCCATTACTCCAATCATGGGCGGCGCTGAGATAGCCGATACCACCTTCATTCGTACCATCGCCCCAGTCCCATTGGAAGTCGAGGTATTCGTCAGGCACATTGTCCTCCGTGAGGTGAGCCCCAAACATAACCATCTGGGATGTGAGCAGCGTGATGCCGCCCTGTACTTCCTGCCCATCAACGCTGATCTTGATGTCAGGAATGATGGAATCTGTGATGTTCATCGACCATGTCTGTGGCTCGCTCTCAGCGCCTCCGAGGTCAGTCACCACCAATGTCGCGTTGAAATCTCCAACGGTGGCATAGGCGCGGCTGGGTGTGCGGAGCCATGACTGTCCACCGTCACCGAAGTCCCAGAGGTAGGCTGTTGGTGATGCGTTGTGGGAAAACGATTGATTGTTGCTCGAGAGTCCCCAAATGTCGTAGCCAGCCCCATTGAACTGAATCGGCAACCATGTTTGGGAGGTGTTGGAGGAGAGCGAACCCGTGGCTATGGGGGCCATGTTGTAGGTGGTGGTCGGGAGGGTCAACACCGCGGCGTTGTCAACCGGATTCCCAATCTGGTCAAACATCTGTGCATAGAGTTGCCAGTCTCCGTCCATCGGCGGAGTGAACCATACTGAGCGGTTCACCGTCGCACCTTGGCCGGCACCAACCGAGACGGTCATCGTATCGTAGAGCGTGTTGTTGTTGAACGCCTTCACTTCGACATCGAGTATTTCCCAAAAGGCGGTGGAATTGACTTGAAGAGTCCACTCCATCGTGTCGGGAAGCGTGTCGTTGTCGCGGTCGTGGAGTCGAAGGGTCTGCTGGTTGATGGTGGCAGGCTGCGAGATGAGTGTAGCGTAGATGTCAATCGTGGCGGTTGGGTAAATTGCCGGCTGTCCTCCTGGCCAGCCGCAATTCGCCATCGCGTAGTCACAGTCGTCGACCAAACTCTCGTACCAGGTGACGACATAGACATCATCCGAGATGTTGCCAAATCCGCTCACCAAACCGGTCGCGGTCCCGCCGTTGAAGATGAGTGGCTCACTGGTCCAAGTGCCGGTCGCTATCTCTCGGTAGACTAGACGGCCTGCAAAGTTGGTCTCAGAAGCCTGTATCATCACATTGAGTGGTGAACCGGTCCCTCCGGTGAACTTGTATGCCCTGACTCCCCAACCGAACAGAGAGTCGCCCTGACGATCCCAAATGCTGCCCCAATTGCTGTTGGTGTCGGT
>CAUZJP010000128.1:0-4689 GCA_963580235.1 Candidatus Thalassarchaeaceae archaeon | reverse complement strand
TGGGATTGCCGGTCTGGAGGTGGACTGATCTGGTGGCAGGGCTTCAGACGGCGCAATCGGTGCCGGCGGTCCAGCGGTTCTTATCGGAGTCGTTGATGGGGCGCGATCTAACCGAGGTTTTGCCTTCGGTTTTATTGAATTCGGGTCGAATGGATTGAATGGTTTAGGTTTCTTCGCCAATCGCTTCCACCTCTCCGACGGCCTGCGCTACTGCCGACCCCTCATAACCCTTGCAGTTGGAGTCGACAGCCGGAGGTGCTCCTGTTGTAGTGCTGGTAACCTTGCCTGCCGATACAGGATGATGAATTCAAAATTAGATTACTGGTGATTGGGGATGGGGAATGGAGTGCAACTATCCCCAAGTGATTGAAGTTTCGTCAGTTCTAAGATCCTGACGAATTGCAGATTTATCGAACGGTGTGGCACCGGTATTGGCAAGTTGCAAGCGTCCAAGGGTGGCGATCATGGTACCGTTGTCAACACAATACATTCTGTCAGGCACATGACTGCTAGCCCCCCTCTCAGCAGCCATCGTCTCACACATTCTGCGAAGTCTGTCATTGCAAGCGACGCCTCCACCTAGCAACAGTTCACTTTTACCTGTATGAGCGAGGGCCCTTTCAGCGACCTCGACGCAGGCCGCGAAGGAATGTTCCTGAAGACTCCAACAGACAGCGTCCAAGGAACTCCCCGTCTTGACATACTGTAGTGCCGCGGTAAGGACGCCAGAAAACGCGAGATCCATTCCCTGTACAGCATAGGGGAGTTCCAACCCGTCCAATGAGCAATCCGGATTTGCCGCGGCATGAGCAGAACTTCTCTGCTCAATCTTCGGCCCACCCGGGAAGGTCATCCCCTGTTCACGAGCGAACTTGTCGAGCATGTTTCCGATTCCAATATCAAGGGTTTCACCTAGAACTCGGTATCGTCCCGCCATGCGGGCGATGACTTGGGTGTTTCCTCCTGACACATATAGCAGGACTGGGTCATCAACGCCACAGACTTGGCGACCAATTTCGATGTGAGCTACACAGTGGTTAACTCCGACTAGGGGGACATTCCACTGCTGCGAGAGGGCGCGCGCCACACTCGCGCCGATACGCAGACAGGGCCCGAGACCGGGCCCCTGACTGAAGGCGATGGCTTTGACCTCCGTGGGGTCTACCCCCGAGTCGAGAAGAGAAGAGATTAGAGAAGAGGTGTGTTCCACATGATGGTCTGCCGCTTCACGAGGGTGGATACCACCTTCCTCAGGTCGGAAAAAGGCAGAATGTGATGGTTGAGGTGCTCCCTCTTGGTCGACCCATCCAAACGAAAAAGTGTGGGCAGTTGACTCGATTCCTACCACGATTCCCTCAGTCATAGGCCCACCTTCCTATTCCTCGGGGGATGGCACATGATTTCAAGCCTAATGAATGGTCGCAGGTGCATGGACCAGCTTCTTCTCAATGCCGGTCCGCTTGCCCACCTTGCTCCAGTCGGCCATAGTGGCCCTCTTGCTGGGGGGGATATTGTCGACCGAACAATCCTGACCCATGGGGCTGGCCAGGGAATCCTGATACGAGGAGATTTGATAGCAGCAATCGCCGAATCAGAGGAACTGCAACAGGAGTTTGCACCCGGAGTCACTCTTGGTGGCGCCACACCTAACAGGCTCGAAACTGGCCCACTAGAGGTCTGGGATTTGGCCGGCAAGGCTGTCATTCCCGGATTGGTCGATGCCCACACACACCTGTTGTGGAGCGGCGACCGTTCAAACGAGGTAGCGCTACGTCAGCAGGGCCATTCATATCGAGAGATTGCAGAGATGGGAGGAGGAATAGGCAAGACCGTGGCAGCGACGCGAAGGTCCACTTTGGAGGAACTCGTGATGGAGGGTTTCCGACGTACTCAAGTTGCGTTGGGTAACGGGACCACCTTCTTGGAGGCGAAGAGTGGTTATGGATTGTCGACCGAGAGCGAACTTCGTCTGTTGGCCGCTGCTGATGATTTGGCGAAGAGGACCCCACTCCAGTTATCTCACACCTGGCTCGGTGCCCATGCAACTCCACCCGGAGGAAAGCAGGAATCTTATGTCGAAGAGATTCTCTCGGAACAACTACCAGCGGTTTTGGAACAGGGGATCGCCACATCGGCCGATGTGTTCTGCGAGGATGGTTGGTTCACACTCCAAGAGACCGAGGACATCTGCCGCGCTTCAATCGTGGGCGGTCTCGAAATCAGATTGCATGTCGACGAGTTTTCAAATTGTGAAGGAGCGGGGCTCGCTGCTGAATTGGGGGCGGTCACCGCCGACCATGCTGCTCATTCATCCGAATCCGCTAGACAGGCGTGCCATGACGCTGGCACACTGCAGGGATTTCTTCCCGGCACCCCATATGTGCTCGGACTCGACCACTGGCCTCCCTTCCAGAAATGCATTGACGAGGGGTGGGCCTGGTCACTCGCCTCCGACTTCAACCCGAACTGCCACTCCCTCAGCCTGCCGTTCGCTGCCAGCCTAGCTGTTCACCGGTGCGGTATCGACCCGCTTGCCACCCTCGTAGGTTGCTCACGCAATGCTGGAGTAGGGTTGAGGCACCCCGAGGGCCGGCCCCTTGGTACGATTGAGGTAGGCGGACCAGCCTCACTCAACATTCTGTGGGGCGAGGAATTGGATGGCTGGTGTCTGACTCCAGGTCAATCTCCATTCCTCGCTACCCTCTGCGAAGGTACTGTAATGAATTGGAGCGATAAGGCTATTCAATAATAAACATTAGAAGTATTAATGTCAAACATACTTGTATCGTATATTCATATCGCGACAAATTTTGGAATCTGGCTCGCCGTAATGATCGAGTTAGCGAAATTCGGAAAAACCCCCGTCAATAACGCTGCCCGTAGGGGCGCATAAGGTACATTATCCGTCCTTGGGAAATTGTACTTCGGAGTCCTCTCCCAACAACAGGCTCGCAGTACACGGTTTAGATTCATCTCAATATCTCTAACGGTCGATTTACCCCGCATTAGTGCCTCCGAGGCTACACCCTTTGGAACTAGGAATTTCACCGCTCCTCTCAAACTGGAGTGGAACTCGAATTGTGACACATCACGCGCAGCATTCATATTTGGTACCCCGGTGGTTCGTGTCGGTTGCTATGGCGGACTACCAAGGCTTCTGCTTGAAGTGCAAGACATATGGGCCAATTGCTGGTGCTCAAATTTTCAAGATGAGCAATGGCCGCACTCGCGTTGGCGGTACTTGCCAACAAGATGGCTGCACTGGTAAGATTTCAAAAATCATCGGATGAATCGACCTCATCTATCCGAATCGGTTATGACCGCCACACTACTAACACAATCAGAGGGCTCGTGGTCTAGGGGTTATGACGTCGCCTTGACATGGCGAAGATCGGCGGTTCAAATCCGCCCGAGCCCACCAACAATCGATGTAAGCTGGATTTGTACATAGCAACAGACCATTATTCTTCGATACAACATTCGCGTGTTGTCCGAACACGCGTTGTAGTCGAAGGTGTTCTAACTGATTGATAATCGACTCAAGTAATTTCAAAGATACTTGTATCATTCAATCATTTAGGGTATATTCCACACGCAACTTTCCAGCACCCTTCGACCTAATCCTACCTATCTCAATCTGCCCTATTTGCCCCGTGCTCTGGACATGCGTTCCCGCACATGGACAGATGTCCACTCCCTGTATCGTGATCACTCTCAAGTTATCGATGTGTTTTGGAATGAGGTCCATGTTGACTCTTACCAGTGGGTTTTGAACGAGTACCGAGCGCTCCTGAAAGTCCATGATTACTGGCAAATCCGCTTTGACATACTCGTTTACCGAATGTTGCAACACTTCGCTGTCGAATTGGTCCCGATTTTCAAAGCCGAGGTCAATCCTGGTACAGTCAAGCCGAATCTGATTCCCCACCGTTCGACCGCCCCAGAACTCATCAGCTACAGCTGAAATCAGGTGTTGAGCAGTATGCATTCTACAGAGTTCATTTCTCCTTTCTATGTCTATCGTCGCCTGTAAATCCACTCCTCGCATATCATCGATGGCCTCGCAGTGTTCCAGTTGATGGCGAACTCCCCCTTTCCCAGTGACATTCACCACCCTCAACTCGTTCACTCCATCTGAGAGAGTACCATGGTCGGCTGGTTGGCCCCCACCACTCGGGTAGAAGAAGGTTCGATCGAGAGTTGCCCAAGTACCATCTTCCGCCTCTTCGACATCGTCAATAGTACAGGAAAACGGTTCGGGATTTAGTCCGGGATGAATTTTCAGGTGACCCGGTTCACTCATGTTTGTCACCCTCTATTCTCGACTTTTCGTCATCATCGTCAGGCAATTGTGACTCCACCCGATCTTTCATTGAGTCATAATCATCTGAATCATCAAATGCGAAGTCAGTGGAAGATTCATCCCAGTGTTTTGTAGGGACTTTTGGTTCATCCTCGTCAATATTCTCTTCAGGCAACTCGGCAGCAGGGTTGAGACTGTACAGAGTCGGATCTAGGTCCTTGGGCGGCGGAGGTTCGAGTGAGGGCGGAGGCGGGTCTCGATCGGGAAGAGAGTTCAGGTCGGTGTGGAAGGAACCACATTCAGGACAGCGCAGCGCGCCCTGCTTGGTGAGGCACCCACAGTTAGGGCATGACTCAAGGTTATGGAAAACTTCGAGGGGGTCCACC
>CAUZJP010000127.1:0-4703 GCA_963580235.1 Candidatus Thalassarchaeaceae archaeon | reverse complement strand
AATCGGAGTGATGCAACAGATGTGGGACTGCTCAGACCCCGAGACCTTCCTCTCCTTCGCCGACACCGGTTATGGGACCGACATCCTGCCCTTCTCGTTCCTCTCCATCATCTCGGTCAACGACGCCCAGGTGCCGGGCATCTCCTCAGACCGAGCTGCGAGGACTGCAGGCATTCCGGTGCTAGACAGTTCTGCGAGGCTCCCGTACGGAGTAAGCGCCCAGTCAGGGCCTATCGCCGGCTCTGCCGTGGTCTACTGGGATGGTGGATATGACGCCATGCCGGAGGGCAACTCGCCTCCACCTGTTGGTGACGCGGGCAAGGCGCACAACGAAATTGGGCCCATCGAGGCGGTAAATGACATGGTGCGGGAATTCCTGTTGAGCGGAATTGTCAATGACACCTGCGACGGCACCTGCACCTTCGACTACGACGCCGAGAACACTGACGATTAGAGTGAGTGTACTCAATACCGCTTACTCAACCGAGTGCTGTCCAGTCTACTTCGGCCTCGGCCATCTCGACCTCTTCGACATCCATCTGCGCGAGTTGCAACTTACCGCTCAACTCGTCGTTCACCGCGTGCCAGTAGGAGTACGCCTCAATGACCCAGATACCGGATTCACGGGTCCCGTTTCCAGATCCCTTGACGCCACCGAACGGAAGGTGAGCCTCTGCCCCGGTGGTCGAGTTGTTGATGCCGGTCATGCCCGCCTTGATGCCCGTCTTGAAGCGGTACGCCTCGAGTCTGTCATTGGTGTAGATGGCGCTTGAGAGCCCGTATGGTGAAGCGTTTGCAAGATGCAGCGCATGGTCAAAGTCGGTCGCCTTCACAATCGTGACAGCAGGTCCGAAGATTTCGTCGTGGAAGCAGTCCATCTCCTCAGTCACGCCGGAGTAGACATGGGGCCACATGTAGGCCCCCTCCGAGGCATCTCCCTGGAAGCCCGCGGGCTTGTTTTCGTTGGTGATTCGCCCTTTGCCGAACAACTTCGTCGCCCCCTGTCCCTCCAGACCGGCCACTTCGGAGAGGAAATCCTTGGCGTACTTCTCAGACAGCATCGGTCCGTAGAGCACCTGTTCGTGGCGCATCGAGTCGCCGATTGTAGTGCTCTCGACCTTAGCCATGAATTTGGTCATGAACTCATCGTAGATGTCCTGGTGGAGAATCAGATTGCCAAGGCTGGTGCAGCGCTGGCCAGCGGTGCCGAAGCCAGACCAGTAGGCACCTTCGACGGCGTTCTCCATGTTCGCTGATGGCATCACCACTAGCGGGTTCTTGCCGCCCAACTCAAGACTTGCTGAGACCAGGTTTCTGCCGCATATCTCGCCGATCATCTTGCCAACCGGCGTCGAACCGGTGAACGAGATTTTGTTGATGAGTCCCTCGTCAACGGCATCCACGAGGTCTTGGCCTGCGCCGCTGCCCTTGCCGTGAATCAGATTGATGACGCCGTCTGGCAGACCCGACTCATGCATGATGCGAGCCAGTGCAAACGAGAGCAGCGGGGCGTCTTGCGGCGACTTCCAAACGCAGGTGTTGCCGCACATGATGGCTGGAATCATCTTCCAGAAGGGGACCGCCGCCGGGAAGTTGCAGGCGTTGATAATCCCACAAACACCGAGTGGCCGGCGGTAGGTGAACAGCTCCTTGTCGGGAAGTTCGGAGTTGACCGTCTGACCGTACAGACGGCGCCCCTCCGACTGAAAGAAGAGGCAGGTGTCAATCGCTTCTTGCACTGAGCCAGCCGACTCCTTCAGCGTCTTACCGATTTCACGAGTCTCAATCGCAACAATCGCATCCTTGTGTTCCATCAAAAGGCGGCCCATGTTGCCGATTATCTGTCCACGCGTGGGCGCGGGCGTAGCAGCCCAATCTGGGAAGGCAGCTCTTGCGGCGGCCAAAGCGGTGTGGACATCTTCTTTGGTGGAGAGGGGGAATTCCCCGAGGCAGTCGGCGGTGCGAGCCGGGTTTGTGCTCTCAAAGGTGCCACCGTCACTCGCCGAGGTCAAATGACCGTTGACGATGTTGTATCCCCGAACCTTCGGCAGACCATTCGGATTGTCGCTCTCCAAGAACTCGAGGCCGCTCTCCAAGACATGTGCCATGACCCTCCGGTCACCCTCCCGCTCATCAATTCTCCGCGCGTGGTGAGAGCGGTTTAGAAGCCATTTTCCCTACCGATTATAGGGGAGAGCGAATCTGCATGGTTTTTAGTGAGTCCGTGAAACCGGGGTGTTAGAGTCGGGGTGGCGGAATGAGCGGAGATGACAAGAAGAAACTGAATCTCAAGGTGGCAAAAGCAATCCCGAGTGATGTCGGTCACGGCAGGGCGAGGGTCCCATTCGACAACGAATTGAACCTGAAGCCCGGTGATATCATAGAAATCAAGGGTGACGATACTACTGCAGCCATCGTCTGGCGTTGCCGCCCAGAAGATGCGAATCTCGGAGTCATTCGAGTCGATGGCATCATCCGCAAGAACGCCGGTGCGCAACTCGGCTCCAATGTCACGATTCGCAAAGTGGAGGCGAAGGAATGCACGCGGCTCATACTCTCTCCGGTGATGGCTTCCAAGCAGAAGGTTCGGTTCGGTCCCGGTATCGAAGGGTTCGCCCGACGGGGACTGAACAAGAGACCCGTCGCTACTGGCGACCGGATCTTCATCCCCGGCATGACCCTGTTCGCGGAAGCGCTTCCGTTCGCGGTGATGCAAACCACTCCGAAGGGAATCGTACAGGTTCTGCCCGAGACTGAGATTGTCATCAAGGACGAAGCGGTCGACGAGGAGGAAGCGGGTTCAGTCACTTCGATTACCTACGAGGACATAGGCGGACTCGGAAACGAACTACAGAAGGTTCGGGAGATGATAGAACTCCCACTCAAGCACCCTATTCTATTCAGAACACTTGGCATCGACCCTCCGAAGGGAGTTCTTCTGTACGGGCCACCCGGAACGGGCAAGACGATGATCGCGAAGGCGGTCGCCAACGAGACAAACGCTCATTTCTCTTCAATAAACGGACCCGAAATCATCAGCAAGTACTACGGCGAGTCGGAGAAGCAACTCAGGGAGTTCTTCGACGATGCCGCTGAGAATGCGCCAGCAATTATCTTCATCGACGAGTTGGACAGCATCGCACCCAAGCGGGAGGATGTCACAGGTGAAGTCGAACGTCGAGTCGTTGCTCAACTGCTCACCCTGATGGATGGCATGCAGGGACGTGACAATGTCATCGTCATCGGAGCCACCAACCGGCAGGACGCCATCGACCAAGCTCTCAGGCGACCAGGCCGATTCGACCGTGAAATCTACATCGGTGTACCAGACAAGAAGGGCCGAAAGGAGATTATCGACATCCACACTCGTAGCATGCCCATCTCCGACGACTTCGATGTCGATTGGGCGCTTGAGAACACCTACGGATTCGTCGGCGCAGACATATCTGCTCTCGCCCGTGAAGCAGCGATGAAGGCGCTGAGGAGATACCTACCGGAAATCAACTTGGAAGAGGAGGAGGTTTCTCCGGAAGTTCTCGAGAAGATGGAGGTTAGGATGGCAGATTTCAAGTTGGCAATCAAGGATATCGAACCGAGTGCACTACGAGAAATCTATGTCGAAGTCCCTGAGAAGGGGTGGGAGGATGTAGGTGGTCTCGAGGAGGTCAAAGAGCGACTGAAGGAGAGTATCGAATGGCCATTGACCAAACCTGATTTGTTCAAACACTTCGGAATCACCGCGCCGCGGGGGATTCTGCTGTTCGGCGCTCCCGGAACCGGCAAGACCCTCATCGCCAAGGCAATCGCTCACGAAGCGAAGGCGAATTTTATCACTGTCAAGGGGCCTGAACTCTTCTCAAAGTGGGTGGGCGAGTCAGAAAAGGCGCTGCGTGAGGTCTTCAAGAAGGCGGCTCAAGCCGCTCCGAGTATCATCTTCCTCGACGAGTTTGAGAGCATCGGTGGGCATAGAAATGCTGGCGCACAGGATGGCGGCCAAGTAACCAACAGAATCGTTGACCAACTGCTGACCAGCCTCGACGGCGTCGAATCCCTCGAAGGGGTGGTCGTGGTGGCCGCTACCAACAGACCAGAGATGATTGACAGGGCTCTCCTGAGGTCAGGTCGATTCGAGAGGGTTTTGCACATTCCCCCGCCGGACGAAAAGAGTCGAAAGGAAATCCTTAAGATTCACACCCGCGGAATGCCGCTCGGTAAGTTCGATGTCGTAAGCTTCGCCAAGAAGATGGTCGATTACACCGGTGCTGACATCGAAGCGGTCTGCAGAGAGGCAGCCTTGATCGCCATGCGAGCGAACAAGAAGACCATCACCAAGAAGCACTTTGAGGATGCAATCGGCAGAGTTCGGCCATCGGTCACCCCTGAAATGTTGGAATACTACGAGAAGTTGGAGACCAGCCTCACAAGTGGGCTCGAGAGTGTGAAGCGAGTAGGCGATACACTTTCGGGTATAGAGAGTGGGTGAGGTTTCATGACCGCAACCTTCGGCAGGGAGTTGATTGGACTCGCTGTTCTCGACTCTCGAGGTGACCAGTTAGGTACGGTCGCGGACATATTGCTCGATCTGCCATCCGGTGCGGTTCACACCCTTGTCATCGAGTTAGATGGGGTCATCGATTCCAGCCTTCTGCCCTGGCCGTCGGAGGAGGGTTTGCTTCTCCTTCCGGCCAACGAAATCGACTGAG
>CAUZJP010000126.1:0-4716 GCA_963580235.1 Candidatus Thalassarchaeaceae archaeon | reverse complement strand
CATCGGGTTGGAACTCCCTCCCTATCTCCAGGACCTGTGGACCAATCCGGCAGTCCCCGAAATCCCCTATTCTGGCACCATTGAGCCGATGATAGACGGCATTGCGTTACCCGGCGAGTGGGATGGAGCGGCAAAGTACGACGCTTCGTCCGTGGATGGCGGAACCATGGACATCGATTCATTCTACCTTGGATACGACGCCTCTAACGTCTATGTGCGGGTCGACCTCGCTTCCTCCCCCCACTTCTTCGAGGTTGCCGACCTCAGTTGGGCCCCTGACCTCTCAATCTACTTCATGCAGCCCAACGCCATCAACTTCAACGAGGTTCAGACCAACTTCAGGACCTACTACGGAAACGACATTCTCGGCTTCCCGGCCAAGAAGATGGTCTCATTCGACTTCAACCAGTTGCGCCAGGATGGCAAGGCGAAGTGGAATCTGTTCGATGCGCAGGGCAAGGTCGGTGAGAACGAGCAGTGGATCCTTTCCTCGACCTCGATTCTTGGCGCCTGCGCGGCCGATGAGATCTACGAGTTTCAGATCCCCTGGTCAGAATTGGGGCTCGCCCCACGCTATTCGACGCGCGTGAAGGTGGTCACCGCAGAGACAGCCTCCCTCTCCTATGGTGACGGAGTGGACGCTGAGATTGCCCCCCCAGCACCAGCCGAGATGGTGATGCCGGACCTTGAGCAATGGGTCACCCTGCTCGACTTTGACGACCCGGTGGGTGACGAGAATGGTGACGGCGACTATGTCTATCCTCTGGCCAGCGACTTCGCTCCCGGCTCCGGCCTGTTCGATGTCACCCATCTCAAGATTAGTCAGAGCTCATGGAACGCCCGCTTTGAACTGACGTTTGCCGAGATGACCGACTACTGGAGCCTGTCCAACGGATTCAGCCACCAAATCGTGCAGATCTATGTCGACCGTGGTGACTACATGTGGGGTGAGACCGACATGTTGGAGGGGGCAAACGCGGTCATCCACGAAGACTGGGCGTGGGAGGTTGCAATCTCTGCCACCGGCGAGCCGGGTGCTGTCAAGGCTGTAAATTCCCAAACGGGTGAAACCTCAGCGAAGGGAATCGAGGTTTCGGGGGACATAAGCACCAAGACGGTGACCATCACAGTGTCGAAGACAGTCATCGGCCATGATGTTCCTAACTACCGCTTCGTCATCGTCTCTGGCTCACAGGACGGCTTCGGGCCGGGCAAGTGGCGTGAGGTCGATGCCGTTGCGAAGACTTGGCGCCTCGGAGGGGGAGATGACCCGAATCCGAACGACGGAGTCGACTACGACCCCAATGTGCTCGACATGGTGATGGAGGGAGACGGTCAGGCGGCAATGCTCGGAGCCTACGATGTCGCTGCACAGGAGTACGCCGTCCTCACAGGCATTGAGCTCCCTGAGGTCGCCCAGCAGGTCTACGGCGCCAAGGTGGTCAGCACGACAGCAACTACAGCCATCCTCGAATGGTCCACCACCCGCGATGCGGGCGCCAACCTCACCTGTGGGCCACTTACCTTCGAAGAGGCTGGCGGAGGGTTGTCACACACACTCCAACTGACCGGTTTGGAGAGCGACACCACCTACGAATGCGCAATTGCCGTAGAAGGGGTCGATTCGGTAACACTCTCATTCAACACCAGTGCAATTGTCGACGTAGATCCTCCTGAGATACTCAATTTCATTGTCGAGGTCATCGCAGGCGGCTCGCTTCGGGTCACATGGTACACTAGCGAGGAGACGACGGAGTCGATTGAGGTCTACAGCCAGACCTTCGTGGGAGACAATGTCGCTCTGCGTAAGAATCACGAAATGACGGTTGTACCGTATCCAGAACTCCCCGCGCTTCAGACCTACACGCTGACCCTCACCGTCTCAGATGCCTCTGGCAACACGAACTCCTCCAGTGTGGACTTCTTCATCGAGGAGGAGGACGCCGCGTCCCCACTCCCTGACGAAGATTTTCCTCCGAGTGGGACGAATGAAGAGTCCAGTGATACTACGAGCATCGGAGAACTATTCGGGAATCCTGTAGTACAAATCGGATTGCTGTTGGTGATTCTGCTAGTGGTTAGTGCTTTGATCAGAACCCGCCGCCACGACTGGGACTAGGCGAACGGTATCGTCGCCGTCTCATGCGTGTGCAGGTTGACCACGGTTAGGATGCACGGCTTGGGCTGGAATCCAAGCATCCGCTGGTAGTCGGTTTGGTCCTGCCAGGTGCTGCTGTGAACCAGTGTCACGCCCTTGTGCTCACCGCAGTAGTGGCCGTGGACATGCCCGGTCACGAAGATGTCTGGAATCGTCTCAATCACCATGTGGTCCTCTGGCTCAGGTGACAGCGGAGTCTTGCCGCCCCATGAGGGTGCCAGATGCCGTCGCTCCAACATCTCGGCCATCGCCTTCTCTGGCTGAGAGAATGTGATGTTTCGCATCGTTGAGACGAAGTCCATGATGCTGACCCCGTGGTAGGAGAGTACCCGCACACCGTGGAGGCTGAAGTCACAGGGGTTTCCGACAAAGGTGGTGGAGTTGTAGTACTCCTGGATTCTGGGGTCGAGGGCTGGTTGGGGCTCGGCAGGTCTGACAGCATCGTGGTTGCCGGGCAGGATCATCGTGTCAATCCAGTCGGGTAGCCCTTCGATGAGTCGGGCTACTCCCTCGTATTGCTTGTACACATCCGTGATTTCCAGTTCACGCTGCTGGTTCTTGTAGATGCCAACTCCATCGACTACATCGCCTGACAGGACGAAATATTTGATGGTCTTCGCGAGCGGGTCCTCGTGGAACCACTTGGCTAACTTCTCCCACTGGGCGTGAAGAAAGGTGTTTGAGCCGAGGTGAAGGTCAGAGAGGAATGCTACAGAGACCGCTTGGTCGGCGGGGGCGGTTCTCTTGCGCTGTTTTTCAAGTGGCGGGAGGTGGATGTCCTCGACGATGAACATGTCACTCCTCTGAGGTGAGACATATCCTGTGACACCCACCACGTCATCGTTCATCAGGCCCCCTGTGACCACTCGGTTTCGCCGTCTCGCGACCGCCGCTCCGTCGCTATCGCGTGCCGGAGAGAGGAGGCAGAAGATCTGGCCGGTTTCATCTTCGATGTTGAAGTAGAGATTGTCTCCTTTGTGCCGAACACCGTTGGCAAGACCGATTACTGTGGCGCTGTTTGAGGATGATGAGAAGCGACCTCTGTCACGAATCAACTGGTTGACGCTGATGACTCGATTGGGCAACCGTCCGGTCTGAACGATAATCCTCTTGATTTTCTCAAGTCGGTCGTTGTAACAGGCGAGAAAGTCTTCCATCTTTCCCTCAGTGGTGCTCTTTCCCGTTATTTCGAAGTGAATATCTATCTCGGTATCGACATCGGTTGCCAGCATCGGGAACCCGTCGAGTGAGAAGTGCGGCAGCCCATGCGGCCGATCCGCCGGGCTCGGCTCAGGCAGAGAAATCGGTGCAATCACACGACCTGTCGTCTCTTGGCCAGCCTCGCCTGCTGCCGCCGAGTCTGGAACAGGAATCAGCATCGAGGCCGCGGCGACAGTCGGCGCATCTCCGTCACCGCTCCCAACACCATCTCCCTCTTTCGACACATCAACATCAGCCCGGTGTTGCAATTCATCGAAGAGTTCCACTGTCAAGATTCCTGTGTAGCCGAACTGCTGCGCCCTGTCTAGAAGCCCATTTGGGTCCTTGTGGGCCATCAGGCTCGCCTGTACTCCCTTGACCGGGAAGAGCCCTATTCGGGTGAGGCGAGAAGAGATATCACGCCAGTGTGCCTCGGCCATACTTCCTGTAGCGGCACGAGGCCGCTCAAAGCAATTACGCTCGAACTCGCCGTAGGCAGGGGCTCACTCACTCTTCGCCCCATTTGATGTCCGAATCGAGAATGTCAGCATTCTCGTTCTCATCAGGTTCGACCACAGGTGGTGCGCCATCGACCCACTCGACCTCTCGGTCCCAGTTGGCATCGTCGCCGTCGACAGTGCGGAGTGCATCGTCCAACTCGGGTTGCTCTCCTTCCTCAAGTTCGCTTTCCTCGGAAATTTCGGGGGTCGGCTCCGGCTCTTCGAAGTGTTCGTCCCAGACCTCCAATGCTGTACGCAGTGCGAAGTTGGCGAATGCCTCTTTGTTGCTGCTCCTGTCTCCCTGTCCGAATGATGCGGTTTTTGCTTCGACAGCGTCACCGATTTTCACGCCGACCCATACTAAGCCGACCTCCTTGGTTTCGGTCCCGCCGGTCGGACCCGCGATTCCGGTGACCGAGATTGCGATGTCGCTGGATGAGTTTCGAGCTGCCCCTTCAGCCATCGCCTTTGCGACATCCGCACTCACTGCGCCCGCGTTGCCCTCATTCTCTTCGAACAACTCACTTTTCACGCCCAATTGGTCAACTTTGGAGTCGTTTGAGTAGGTAATCCAGCCCTGCTTGTACCAGATGCTGGCGCCCTGTATGTCGGTCAGTGAAGAGGCGAGCAGTCCTCCGGTGCAGGACTCCGCCGTGGATACCGTCATGCCGTTCCGCTTGAGGCGTCGGGCGAGCCGGGCGGCGTGTACTGAGGTGTCCTGTGGCACAAGCCGACCCGCGGAGCGACCGCTTTTGACGATTCGCATTCGATAACGGCCGCTGGCGTAGCGGCCGATGGGATTCGATGTGAGCGAGAAATACAATTCCAGAGCCCTTCGGCTGGATTGTCACTCTGAAG
>CAUZJP010000125.1:0-4756 GCA_963580235.1 Candidatus Thalassarchaeaceae archaeon | reverse complement strand
ACCATTGATGACCGCCATTCCGAGCGTCATCTCCATCTTCATGTCCTTCAGATAGTTGCGCTTTCCGCGCACAATCCAAGCACCGCGCGCCAACGCCTCGCCAGTTTCGGCAGTCTTGGAGACTTGAGTTGGTTCCACCCAGAAGGCAGTCGCCGCGGCACCGCCACTAGACCACCCGCGGCTCCAAACAACCGCCATCTGCGCAGCATCATTTCGAATTCCCTCATCGAACTCCTCAACCTCGAGAGTCTGGGTGAGCCGCAGTGCTGGTACGCCATCGGGGAGTCCGGGGATTGGGTGGGGGTCTGTCTCGAACCCTTCCTTGAGTTTCAGCGCGCACGACGGGGCGCCATGTAGGTCAGCATGGAAATAGAGGTCCGGCCGAGTCAAATGCTTGTTCACCACCGTGTCATTTCCCCTCGCATCCTTGCCGCCGATGAAGAGGTGTCCATCACCCACGACCGCCCAGCGATGTTTCTCAAGCCACAATTTCTTACTTCGCTTCGTGACATTAAGTCGGCCCGCAGCCTCATCTTTCGAGCGCCGTTTTTCGACCCGTGACATCTCCTCTTGGGTCTTCTCAAGTGCCGCCTTCGCGCCAACCGACTTCTCCTTCTGCTTTCGGCCCGTGTCAAAGTACCGCTGCGCGTTCTGGTGCACCGTCATGTCGAGATGCAACTCGATTCTGGTGCCCGGCTCGTTGTCCTCGTCGGGCAGGTACACCATCATTCGGCGCAGGGCAGGGTCGATTGACTCGATCCACTCGATGCCACGGAGTTTGTTTCGAACCTCGTCCCAACTTGATTCCTCGACTGCTTCCAGGGTTTGGGTCATCAGTTGCTCGACATGTGTCCACTGTTCCTGAATCGCCTTGCCGAGAGCCTGTTGTGCCTCGCCTTTGGCGATGAACCGTGAAATCGCCTGCTCCTGTTGAGATGCCCGTCGCTCTAGCGTGCTGCCAGGGTCCTTCGCCTCCTGTTCTCCTAGGACTTCGACCGCTCGCTCATGTTCGCGGCGGGCCAGAGCGGTTGAGTCGTGGCCGCCCTTCCAGGCGTCGACCGCTTGGGCGAGAGTGTCGAATTCCACGACATATCGCTGCTCATGGTTGGGAAGTACGAATGGTCCGACCTCTTCGGCGTGCTCCTCGAAGACCGCGTCGCGGGCGAGTGGATTGTCGCCAGCCGATGAGAGCCCCTCCTTCGCGGCGTGTGATAGTACTGCAATTCCTCCTGAACCAGCCTCCAGTTCATCGGTCAGCGAGCGCAGTCCAACTGATACAGCGGCGACTTGAGATTCATCCAAGCCGGCGGCGGGAAGCGCGCCGTTGATTTCTGCTCGGGTGCAGACCGCCTCAGCATAGACTCCGGCGAGATTGGCTCTGCTTGCGAGAGTCCGCACAAGGTCGGCGTCACTTTCCGAGAAGAGTTTTGTCAGTGTGGCCTCATCGAGTTCCCGCGGGTCGATTTGGGCGGGAGGAAACTCGTACTTCTCGCCCCGCTTCAGAGTCCGCTTGGCATACTTTACATTGGTGAGGGGTTGGATAATCACTCCCTCTTCATCGAGCAGTAGGACATTCCCATCTCTGAACATCTCTATTACTAGAGAGACTACTCCTGCTCGTGTATCGAAATCGAGGGTGAGAATTCGGTCGAAGCCGTGTTGGCGCACATCTGTCAGTCGGCAGTTCATCAGGTGTTTTCGCAACAGCATCGAGAATGGCGAGGGGTTGGACGGCATCGGGCGGTCCCTGCGAGAGAGGTAGATTCGCTTGCCGCGGACGATGACGAGGTCGAGTTGCGACGCCTCCTTCGGATTTAGACGTAGAACCACCTGCTCCCAGTGCGGATGGTACGCCTTGCGCGCCCGCGCGCCGATGAGCGGGCGCAACTCGGCAGCGATTCTCGCCACATCGAAGCTCGTCATCTGACCTCGCATGGGTATCCCTCGGAATCCCCGCGGTCACTGCCCTTCATCAAGTTCGCCTACGGAATTATCCACCGTTTCATCCATACTAACGCTGATAGGGGGGCCCATTATCGTGGAATCATGGCAAGCACCCTAATTCTAGGATTGGTAGTAGTCGGAATCGTATTACTGCTGATTCTGTTCTGGATTTTCTCAGCATACAATCGAATGGTGGACCTGCGTGAGGAGGTCAAGAACCAGTACCAGAACCTCGAAACCCAGATTGGGGTTAAGGATCAGAAGATTGCGTTAGTCGAAGACACCGATCTCGCACAACTCGGACTTGAGAGTTCGATATACGATAAAATCGTGAATGCGCGAAAGTCGTTCGCCAAGGCAAAGAGCACTCAGGCTCCAGCGGAACTAATGGCTGCAAATGCCTTGATGGACAGCGTGATTCCACAACTACTGGCCTTTGCCGAGGACAACCCGCAACTAACTTCTCACAATGTTCTCGTCGCTGGACTTGAAGAGGGTGTCCACGCCATTTCGAAGATGGCGAGCGAGGTCGAGGAGTACAACCAGTCGGTCAAGAACTACAACACCGTGATTCAGATGTTCCCCACGGTCATAGTTGCGAAGATGTTGGGCTTCTTGATGGCTGACATGTTTGACATCTACACTCGTGAGCAGGTCGAGTTCATGTTCGACCGCCGCGCCAGTCTCGGCAGTTTTGTGGAATCGGAGAAGTCTGATGCCGACAAGAGGACTGAGGCACTAGAGGACGAACTGGCAGCAGTGGAAGCCGAGGCTGAACTGATTGCCGCCAAGGCGCGCCTCGCGGCTCTGAAAGAGCAGGTTGAGGACTAGAGCGACATCACCATCACGATGAGTGTCGTCATTATCAGAAGCGTAGCCCCACCGAATCTGTCGATTCCTGATGAGCGAGCCTTCAGAACCCCCAATTCCGTTCCCTTGCTAATCATCGCATGCCGTCGCGGCGCATCTTCTCCCACGGCAACGAGATTGTGATGCAGTCTGCTCGCGTTCTCCGACACCATGCCCCGCAATTCATCGCCATCAGTTCTATTCTTGATTCGAGCCATCACATAGACGGGATCTCCGATTTTAAGTCCGTGAAGAACCCAACTATGTTCCATGACTTTTTCATTGCGACCAGCTCTGTAGGGTGGGTTGCCCGGTTTGCTTCCCGGCTGGTTTCGGGACCACAAGACGCTGCCCCATGATATATCTTCAAAGGAAATCAAATCGACGACCACACCTCCACTCCCATCGTGCAACAGGAACTTGCGCGCATCGGAATCAGAGCGTATCGTCCTCCATCTGTAGACATAACGTGTCTGCCTCTTTCCTTCATTATCGATGTATGTCTCTTTGATACGAAGATGGACACTATAGGACCAACTCCAAGCGACCAGGTCGTTGAACGCCCATGACTTGTTTTGATAATTGTCGACTGTGAACACCTCCAACGGTTCGAAGTCTGCAGGCCTTACCTGTCCCACCAGTTCGTTGTGCCCTGCATCTAGGAATTTCACAATCGAAGAGACGGTGTCCCACGCCTCCAATGCGGACCTGTTCAAGAAGTGGGTCACGACGATTAGGATGAAACCGATTACGATTATACCAATCATCACTGGAATTAACTCTCCGCGGGGCTCTTTTGGTGTCCCCCACCACATGGAGAATACAAGCAGCACCGAAATCGCCTGCCAGAGGAATTTACTGGACATTATTGGTGGTGTCGCATTGTACATCGCTCGGAATCGGGCGTGGCGTGGATGCTCACTGAAGAGGAGTTCCTGTGTATTGTCGGAATCTGCATCCTTGATCTCCTCTCGCATCAACTTGTCAGCCTCAGCAGCGGTTGCAACCCTTTCAGGGTCCTTGCCTTCGATGTTGACGACCCACTCTTCACCTTCCTTAGTCACCACCACCTTCGGGCCATCCTGCTCGAACCGTGCGAGTGGATTTGACAGCCAGTCACCGCTGTCCTCATCCCATGTCAGGCGATCTAGGTGCCAATCCTCGTGGTTCATCGGCGGGAATGGCCTCACATTCCAATAATCCTCATCGATTTCTCCTCCCCCGGCAGCCTTCCCGATTACTCCTGACATTGAACCAGGAGTTGCTAATGAGCCAATCAGTGAACCAATCGCCGCTAGCAAGAGAGGCCCCTCATTCATGTTGGTAAGTGAGCTGACCAGCCCGTAGGCGAGAATGCACATGCCTAGCACGAAGAAACCGATGCTAAAGGGAGTTGTCGGAGAGCACCAACGGAAATATTGCGGGACCGGTATCTCTGGGGGTTCCCCCCCCACAGGGTTGTAATCCCCAGCAGGTGGCTCATCTGGAGTGTCAGCCATCTTTTCCCCTCACCTCGGTGCTTGCTGTCTCGCTCTTCATCGTGTCGTCTGTCGCCATCGCTGGTCAACAAATTCCACCGCACCCGTACGCTCATGGGCTAGTAGGTGCGAAATTGTCTGGTCCAATTTGAGGATGGGATGTGCATCGGGTGTGTCGGCGTATGCGAAGTCAGCAATCTCCTCGACCGTGGCCAATCCTTTGCCTACCGCCTCAGCCACCCGCGCGTGGCGCGCCCGCCTGTGTGAGATGTATCGGTTGAGGAGTTTCTCAGGTACCGGTGAGAGCGGTCCGTGGGCCGGAAGCAGAAGGGGCGCATCGAGGTCGCGGATTCGCTCGAGGCTTGCGAGGTAGTCGTCCATGTCACCATCAGACGAGGGCACGAGAATCGTCCCGACCACCACCGCTAGGTCACCCGAGACAACTCCGATGTCCGAGGCGAGACAGATGTGTCCAGGGCAGTGAC
>CAUZJP010000124.1:0-4766 GCA_963580235.1 Candidatus Thalassarchaeaceae archaeon | reverse complement strand
ACGCATCGTTCTCACCTCCGTTCCCTGGTGGCTTCTTGACTCGGGTGGTAAGGCGGGACCAAAACTGCTGGAATTTTGAAGCCGGTTCTGGAGTCTCGACTTCACGGCTGGCATCTTGAGTGAGGCGGACGAATGCCTCTTCGAGTGTGGGCGCGTCAGTTTCGCCCATCAGTTCAGCGGGGGACCCATCGGCTCTCAGAGTCCCATTGTGGATGATGATAATTCGGTCGCAAACTTCCTCAGCCTCGTTCAACTTGTGGGTGCTGTAGATGACCGTTCTGCCCTCTTCGCCGAGTTTACGAACAAGTGCCCTCACCTTTCTGGCCGATGTGACATCCAGTCCACCGGTTGGCTCGTCCAGCAGTAGAAGTTCCGGGTCGTGTGAGAGGGCTCGAATGAGAGCGGTCTTCTGTCTCATTCCACGGCTGAATCCCCTAGTGGGTCTCTGCAGATCATCTTCAATGTCGAGTTCTCTAGCGATTCTGAATGCACGATTCCACGCTTGCTTGTCTGAAATTCCGTTGAGGCGGGAGTGATATCGAATGTTTTCCCATGCTGTCAGCCGAGCATAGAGTCCGGTCGATTCAGGGACCACTCCGAGGTTGCTTCTCACATCGGCGACCGGATGTTCGATTCCCGAGGTGTCTAGATGGACTACATCACCTACTGTTGGTTGGTATAGTCCACACAAGAGCCGAAGAAGAGTTGTCTTTCCAGCACCATTTCCGCCGACCAAACCGACAACATCCCCACGATGGAGGTCGATGCTAACATCCTTCAGAGCGTGCACTTCGCCGAAGGATTTCGATACTCCGCGAACGGAAAGAATAGTGCGTGACATGGGGGTCTCTCACCGGCGGCGTGCTTCCACCGCTCCGTCGAGAGTCGGGTGTGCTTCATGAATCCGACCGGCGCGCTCATGAAGTTGCCTCAGATGTTCTTGAACCTCGCTTGTGGGAATTCCAAGGTCTAGCAGATTGGCAAGCATCGCTAGCCCTCCTTCGATGGCCCCAGCGTCGAGATACGCGTCATTGCTGATGGCACCGTCATGACGAAGTTGAGTGAGTGATTGTTCCAGAAAATCGACTTCCAAACGAACTGTTGGTGCATCGATGTGGGGTTGTGCCAAGAGGTGGACGATACAGGTCTGCATGGGCAGCCGACTAACGACCCCTCTTTGACCGTTTCCTGCGTCAATTGAGGGGGCCCTCAACCTGTCGGAATGTGTTGGTAATGAATGGTGACGGTTCGACTTCACTCTCGCTCAAGCAGTTCAACGAGAACCCCACCGGTTGACTTTGGGTGGACGAAGGCGATTCGCGTGCCAGCTGCCCCACTCTGCGGGGTCTCATCGATGAGAGCTACCCCGGCTGCAGACAATTCTGCCAAAAGAGATTCCAAATCATCGACTTCGAATGCCAGTTGTTGAAGGCCCTCTCCCCGCTTGGAAATGAAGCGACCAATCGGCGTATCTTCTCCTGTCGGTTCAAGCAATTCCAACTTAGGCGGTTTACCGCCTGAAGTGGCGATGAATCTGATATTGACGCCCTGTTCGTTGTTGGATTCGTCCTCTCCGCTCTGACTCAGACCAAGAATTCGCCAAAACTCACTACCGGAGTCCAGATTATTCACCGCAATTCCGATGTGATCTAGCCTAACTTTACGCACCATTTCACCTCAGAATCCGCTCGGCGCCATCCAAGTTCCGAAGACTTCCTTCAGCGCACCCATGATTTCTCCCACTGTGCACTCCGCCTTTACTGCGACGAATATGTGAGGCATCAGGTTGTCACCGCCTGCGGCTGCCACGAGTAGAGCATTCAGGGCGTCTTTCGCAGCATCAGAATCCCGGCCCGCTCGAATGGAGGAGAGAGCGTCGCACTGCTCCTTGTGAACAGCTTGATCCAACTTCTGTCCTGAGTTTGAAACCCCCTCTTCAGCTTGGGTGGCATGGTTGACCCCCACTACAACGAGAGAACCAGATTCCTGGTCTTTTTGCTGTCTCCAAGCCGATTCGTGAATGGTTCTCTGTTGGAATCCCGATTCAATCGCAGATAGTGCACCCCCCCTATTCTCTATTTCCTCAATCAGCGCGCGCGCTCGCGAGGCGACTTCATTCGTCAACGATTCAACATACCAAGAGCCACCGAGCGGGTCAACAACATCTGCAACTCCCGTCTCTGCGGCGAGCACCTGTTGGGTCCGGAGTGCAATTGTAGCGGATTCGTCTGTGGGAAGCCCAAGGGCTTCGTCGTAGGAGTTTGTGTGTAATGATTGGGTCCCTCCGAGAACGGCTGAGAGCGCCTGATAGGATACCCGTACAACATTGTTCAACGGTTGTTGAGCAGTGAGTGTAACCCCTGCTGTCTGGGTGTGGAAGCGAAGTTGGGTACTTTTGGGATCCTTTGGGTGGAATCTTTCGGTCATCAACTCAAACCAGAGTCTACGAGCGGCACGAAATTTAGCAACTTCCTCGAAGAGGTCGTTGTGGCATCCGAAGAAGAATGAGAGCCTTGGCGCGAAGTCGTCCACATCAAGCCCGGAATCGACAGCAGCCTGCACATAGGCGAGGGCATTTGAGAGCGTGAACGCTAGTTCTTCGACGGCGGTCGCCCCGGCTTCGCGAATGTGGTATCCGGAGATGCTGATTGTGTTCCAACTGGGAGCGTTGTCCCTGCACCATCCCATCAAATCGGTGATTAGTCGCATCGATTGCTCGGGTGGGAAAACATAGGTCCCCCGGGCGATGTACTCTTTCAGTATGTCATTCTGCACAGTTCCCCTCAGACCCCCCAAGTCCACGCCCTGTTCCTCAGCTACGCTCGCGTACAACGCGAATAGAACGGCGGCGGGGGCATTGATTGTCATCGACGTGGAGACTTTGCCAAGGTCGATTTCCGAGAATAGTTGTCTCATGTCGTGTATGGAATCGATTGCGACGCCGACCTTGCCGACCTCGCCTTGTGCCAGCGAATCGTCAGAGTCCATGCCGAGTTGTGTTGGTAGGTCAAATGCAACCGAAAGACCGGATTGACCCTTTTCTAGTAGAGAGCGGAACCGGTTGTTCGTCTCCTTCGCAGAGGAGAATCCAGCATATTGGCGCATGGTCCAAGTTCGGCTCCGGTACATCGAGGAGTGAATTCCTCTCGTATAGGGTTGCGAACCTGGTTTTCCAATACCCGAATCACCGCCCGATGAGGCGAGGTGTGCCTCATCTGGGAGTTCCGGAATTGGAATTCCCCCGAGCGTTTCAAAGCGCTCATCATCACTCACTTGTTCACCCCTCGGATACGGCGAGGTGGTGCTCCGCCGTCAATCGTTTCGGTGGTAGATTACGACTGAAAGCACTCTGAGGCACTATGTATTGGGTCGGGCCTAAGCCATCATCGCGGAATTTGATGTGACTAACACGCTCCGATCAGTGTTCGTGGCCACCAGGGCCATGCACATGACCGTGTGCTAATTCTTCTTCCGAAGGGTCACGAACTTCGACTACCTCGACCTCAAACTTGAGAGTTCGACCTGCGAGAACATGGTTGAAGTCACACTTCACGATTTCATCGGTGATTCCAACGATTCGGAAGGGCCCGTGGTCTGACATCAATACCATGCCGAGGTCTAGATCAATGTCGTCTGGAAATTCTCCACGGGGAATGTCAGCTACTGCTTCATCACTCTTCTCACCATAGGCGTCCTCCGGCATTAGGGTGAAAGTTCGTGATTCGCCTACTTCGGCCCCCATCATCTCCCGCTCAAACCCTGGAATCATCTGCTTATGGCCTATGAGGAAGGCGAGTGGATCCCGGTCGTGACTAGAATCGAATTCTTCTCCATCCTCAGGGAAGGTTCCCTTGTAATGCACCACTGCGACCTTGTTCTCTTCAATTTTTGACATTTTCATCTCTCCTTTCGATATGATTTTAATACACTTCGAATACGATTTGCGGCAGCCTCCGAAAGGATACCTTCGTCCTCCTTTTCATTGACATACTCCAATGCGGCGCCGATTCCTGATCTCTCACCCTTAGCCCATGTACTGCCTAGCACATTTGCTCGGTGTTCGTCGGGGACCTTTTCCTCCTCCATGATTTCACGGAGGTCGACCTTGAAGTCCATGTACTTGCGTCGATTCAACTTGACGACCCGTTTGGCGGGTGGTGGCTTCACCTTCCGTCGGCGTGGCCGATATTTCCCTTTCTCTTTCTTCGCCGCGACTGGGACGAAGTGTTGTGTCAGTTGCAGGTCTGGATGAGCCTTAATCGGTTCAGCTGACTCCTGAACATCCATGCTTGGTTCCGCAGCCAATTGTTTGGATTCAGCGATTAAATCAGAGACTCTCTCCTCTGAGGAGATTTCATTCGACTCGATTTCAGGTTCTTTCTGATTCCTCAATCCTACCCTGCGACCCAAACCAGATGCGGTGGCGGGGGTTGGTGATTCATCCTCATCTTCGATTAGTTCGACAGATGGAGGCTGGATATCGAGAGGTTCATCAGATGCCTCAGATGATTCTGGCTCTGGTGTGATATCCACCTCCGCGGGCTCAACTGAAGGCTCCTCTACAGGCTCTATCTTAGGGCTTGGTTCCTCTACATCGGGAGTCAGATGGGCCAGTGGAATTGCCGGTCTGGAGGTGGACGGATCTGGTGGCAGGGCTTCAGACGGCGCAATCGGTGCCGGCGGTCCAGCGGTTCTTATCGGAGTCGTTGATGGGGCGCGATCTAACCGAGGTTTTGCCTTCGGTTTTATTGAATTCGGGTCGAATG
>CAUZJP010000123.1:0-4801 GCA_963580235.1 Candidatus Thalassarchaeaceae archaeon | reverse complement strand
CCCGACGGAGTGCTCATCAGTGACGAGTTCACCCACCCGCACAAGCGTCGGGCGATGTTGGAGAAGAGACAGAGCAAGATGGTTGGCCTGCTGGCGGACCTGCCGCCTCCGACCATCGTCGGCGCTGCCGACGCTGAGGTGACTCTGGTCGCCTGGGGCTCAACCGCTGGCGTCATCCAGGAGGCAATCGAACAACTTGCTGCGGTCGGCGTGGTCGCCAACCACCTGCACTTCAAGTGGCTAGTTCCATTGCATGCTGACGAGGCGGTCGAGCTTCTCTCAGCCTGCAAGCGCACCATCCTCATCGAGAACAACTACTCCGGACTCTTCCATCGCTACCTGCGCGGCGAGACCGGCTTCACGGTGGATGGCCACATCCGGAAGTACGATGGCGAGCCATTCAAGCCACATCACATCGTGGCTGCGGTACAGGAGCAACTCGAAGGTGGCGAAACCTTGTCGGTGCCGTATGAGGAGATTATTGTTTGAGGTGGTGAATGATGACGGATACAAATGCAACAATGACTTTGAAACCGAAGGACTTCAAGGGCAAGGTTGACCCTGATTGGTGCCCCGGCTGCGGCGACTTCGGTGTGCTCAGCGGACTACAGCGAGCGGTGGCTGAACTAGGTCTGCAGCCTCATAGGATTCTCACCATCAGCGGCATCGGATGCTCGTCCAACTTCCCAGGCTTCTTCAACTCGTATGGGATGCACACCCTGCACGGGCGTTCACTCCCCCACGCCTCTGGGGCGAAGTTGGCGAACCACGAGATGACGGTCATCGTCACCGGAGGAGATGGAGATGGCTACGGAATAGGCGGTAACCACTTCACCCACACGGCACGGCGCAACCTCGACATCCTCTACCTCGTCATGGACAACCAGATCTACGGGCTCACCACAGGCCAGATATCTCCCACCAGCGAGGTTGGTATGAAGACCAAGAGCACTCCTCACGGCAGCGTCGAGCTGCCGATCAACCCGATTGCGAGTGCGATCACCAACGGCGCCACTTGGGTGGCGCGTGGCTACACTGGAAACATCAAGCAGTTGGTCTCGTTGATTAAGGCGGGAATCGAGCACAAGGGCTTCGCCCTGCTCGATGTGTTCAGTCCCTGCGTGACCTTCAACAAGGTCAACACCTACCAGTTCTTCAGGCCGCGAATACAGCCGCTAGAGGACCTCGACCATGACGCGAGCGACTGGAAGGCGGGCATTGAGAAAGCGATGGTGTGGGGGGATGTCATCCACACCGGGCTGTTCTTCGAGACCCACTCCCGGCTGACGCTCGAGGAGCAGGAGCCGGTCCTCGACGAGGGCGGGCCACTCGCCTACCGTGAACTAGGTCTCAGCGGTGAGCAGACCGAGCGCATCGTCTCCCGGATGATGTGAGCGGCAGCGCACCTCACGACCATCTTCCCAAGTAGTTCGCTAACGGCGAAGCGAGCGAGAATATCTTCCCGGAGAGGCGAAAAAATCGTCCTTTTTACCGACTTCGCGAACTGGTCGGCGTTGACGGGACCATTTCAGAGCCCGCATCGAGTGAACCTCACGCACGCGAGTGCGCGAACGGGTTACTGAAAGCCGTTGGTGAGAGTTAGAATTGGGCTGTTTCCTAATCAAAAGTGGTTACTCTACCAATCCCTCCCCCCACTTCTGTTAATATGGATGCTCTGTTCAGCCGAAGGCATGGGAATGCGAAGCTTGACCCCATTGATATTGACAGCACTGATGGTAATGATGAGCTGGGGTGCTCTGATTGACGCCGTGCAAGAGGATACGAACGAGCCAACTGTGATAGCATTGGAAACAGTGGATGTGGTGTATGAAGCGAGTGACCCGGGACATGTGGTCTTCGGCCAATACATCACCTCTGACAACTGTGGATTCTGCATGGATTACGGTTCTCCGGCCCACAAGAAATTGAAGGCTGATTGGCCTGACAAGTACACCTATGTCTCGTTGCACTCGGCTAGTTACGGGGACACCGACGATGCAGAGTCCGGTAATGTCAACCCGATTCTCGCAGTCAACCACCTAGGCGAGACCGGCGGTGCGCCCAAGACCTCTTTCGGTGATGCGCAGAGCGGCTCAGGAAGTTCCTTCATGACCGGCTGCGGTTCCAACACCTGCTGGGACACCGGCTTCAATCCCAATGGGCGAACCCACAGCAGCGTGGCTGACTACTCTCTTGGAGTGGCCCAGAGTGACAACGGAGACGGCACTTCGACGATCACCATCTCAGCAGACTATGTGGGCGTCGGAATGGCACCAATATCCTCGTACACCCTCTACGCAGCGGTTACCGAGGAGGTGTGCCACTCTCACGCCTACACCAACGGCTACAAGGGCGGTCACTGCTGGGAGGCGTGGCTTCTCAACGGTGGTGCACATGTCAGCAACTCCGGTAATGTAGGCGGAGGCACTGGCTTCCAGACCTTCTCCCTCGGCAGTGGTTCTGTAAGTTATTCATGGACCGTATCAAACAGCCTCGTAGCTCAGGGTTCGAGCAACATGCTGATCGTTGCAGCCCTCTACAGCGGCTGGAGTAACAGCGGCGCAAACTACGATGTCTTCACCGCCTCGGACAGCAGCATGAACCCGATGGACCTCTCGGTGACCGACTTCACGGTGACCAACGACGACTCCCCCTCAGTGGGCTTCCAAACCGGTGACACATTGACTCTCGATGCGGTCATCGGGAACACCGGAACCGAGGACTACTCCGACGGAGGCAGCATTCAGTTCTACAAGGTCACTGGCATGAACAACGAGCAGACAATCGGCCCGTCCATCTCACTGAACAACCTGAATGTGGGTCAGACACAGAGCGTCTCCGCCCAGTTCGACACCAGTGGCATCACGATGACCAACAATGGTGCGACTACCTTCCGTGTCAAGTTGTACAGCACACAAGGTGAGAAGGACCCCGTGACTAACAACATGGAAGACATCTATGTCGCTCACGATGTAGCTCCATCAACCAGCCGTCCGGTTGCCACTGGAAGCACCGCAATCGATCGCGGTGCCAGCCTCGACTTCGAGGTCTCCGGGCAATCCAACGACCAAGTCGATGACATGGGTTCCATGAGTGGCGAGATGCAGACCAGCGTTGCTGGTCAGAATGCATGGATTAGCGACTGGGTGAGCGGTGGAGAACTAATGGGTGCAGGAACCGGCAATGAGAGGTTCGTGTTCACTGTATCTCCTCCTTCCACCGCAGGCTCCGGCGACTACGATGTACGCGCCCGCCTCACGGACGCGCGTGGACAGATTGGCGACTGGTCACAAGTGACAAGCAATGCATTCAGCCTGATGAACGGCCTACCTATGGTAGTCGACCCGTCTGCACCGGGAGAGATTCCAGCAAGTTGCCCAACCTACCCCGGTCAGCCGACCGTGAAGGTGGAGACCATCGAGCGCATCAATCTGGCAGGCCTCATCTGTGACGCAGAGACACCCTTGAGCGACTTGGTGATTTCCAGCAACAACCCTGCATTCAGGCAGTGGGATCCTTCAACCGGCGAGGTCGAGGTCATGTTTGACCAGGTCATTACCAACCCGTCGGGAGAAGTACTGGCCCAGCCTATGCAATTCAGCATCTCTGACGGAGAGGATACCAACAGCGGCACCCTGAACATCATGGTGATTGAGAACGGCGCACCACGCTGGGCATCCTTGCCACAGCAGACATTCAACGAAGGGGGAAGCACCTCACTCATCCTGACTCCTTATCTGACAGACACGAACAGTGAGGGCGTCTCAGTCCCTGTGACGGGTCACGATCATACTGAGCCACTGTCACTTTCAATCGTCGATGTAGGAAACAACTCACTTCTGTCTGCAAGCATGAACGGCCACACGATCAATATCGATGCGGTCAATGACGATGTGTTCGGCTCAACCGTGATGACCATCCGAGCAGCCGACGCTGATGGCCAGTTCGCCGACACGCAGTTGTGGGTCAATGTGGCTAATGTCAACGACGCACCGACCCTTGATGTCAGCGCCTTCGATGGCCTTCGTCTCAAAATTGGTGAGGTCTATACCTTTGATGTACCAAGCAACCTGTATGATGTTGATGATTCCCAATATACATCCGGTGTCACATTTACTTGCGACACCTGTGGTGTTCCCGGTGGCGAATTCAGCACCAACCCCGTCAGTCGCTGGCATCTTATCGATGAGGTTGTGAGATTTTGGTTCAGTGATGCTGGTACTCACACGATGACCATCATCGTCGCGGATAGTCACGATGCAGCGACTGCATACGATGTGACGGTCGAGGTCATCGACAATCTGCCCTTGGTATGGTCGGACAACCCGGAGACCGGCGACCTGATGATTGAGGAGTCCAACATCTATGTCGGCGAGAATCCCGCATTCATCATCACCGAACACAGCGACCTCGGTTTGACTGACATCGACATCGAGTGGCAGATTTGCAACATGGACACAGGGGTCTGCACCGACTTCGGAAAGGAGGTTCCAACCTCCTTCGCCACACCGTTTGAATTCCAAACCAACAAGCCAGGCGGCGCTATGTTCCGTGACTATGTCAAGGTCGTCGTGACCGCTGTGGAGGGAGATGGATTCGACCGCACGACCGATGGCAGCGCCAAGTACGACATCACCACGGAGCGCCCGGTGGTCAACGACACCCCAGAGGATGACGGCAGCAACACAGACGCCGCCGACACAGGTGCAGCAGGTAACCCCGTGGTGCTCTACGCAATCGCAGCAGCACTCTTTGTCGGACTACTCGTGGCAATCACCCTCGCGGTGATGCTCGTACGCGG
>CAUZJP010000122.1:0-4808 GCA_963580235.1 Candidatus Thalassarchaeaceae archaeon | reverse complement strand
CAGCGGCGCCGTGTCCGGCTTCATTTTTGAGACCTATGCTTGCCATCCAGTATCCCCAATCTATCTCAAACGACTTACTGTGTCACATTGCAGGCCATTCAAACCGATTTCAGTCCGACGGCGCGTTGATATTCCCACCCACATTGCCGAGCGCATGCAGTCCGGACCGAGCGGCCCCCCACCCGCTGGACCTAGCGGCCCGCCGACACCCACCAAACCCTCCGGCCCGCCCAGCGGCCGCGCCAAGGGTCGACCTACCCGCGGACCCCCCCAGAAGAAGCAGCCTATGGATGAGGGGGCGTTTGCCAAGTTAGCGGAGCAGAATGAGGCGCGCCAGAGGGAAATCAACCGCCGTGAGAAGTCTGTGGAACTGAAGGAGTTGAGAAACAGTAGCCGAATCAACGTCGTCCTGATGCTTCTGCTCGTGGTCGTCTTCGGAGCGGTCGCGCTCTGGCCAATCACCTATGGTGACATCTCCGCGAACCCTCATCAGAACACCGCTGAAAATGTCATCATTGATCGGAATGACCCTGAAAACCCGAAGGCCTGGTCGACGGGCGACGTTGAATTGATGGAATCCAAGATTTGGGATGGTAAGGGCCAGTTCTCCGGTTCCTTCCAGTACGACCTCAACCTTCCCGGACTTCCAATAGCAATCTCTGGTGTAACCACAGTTCCGGTCACCATCGAGGTCGTTTCATATCGATTCGATGGCGGTGATACTGGATTCCGCATCGGCTTCTTTGACGGAAGTTGTCTCGACAGCCAAGGTCTTTCGATTGGAAACCTGCCTGTTAATCTCAGGTACGCCTCGGAAGAATCGTTGAAAATCGGTGAGCCTTTTGAAGTGGATTTCAATGTCCCCGCGGGCAGTTACTGTGTTATTTTCGAATATTCTGACCCTCCCTCCGAACAGGGTTACAAGGCGACGATTGACGCTGAGATAACATCCCACTTCCTACAACCACTGGCATCACCTGTCGCTGCCATCTTCATCCTGATGTCCATCTTTGCGCTTGTTGGCGCCCACAAAACGGGCAAGGCGTGGAAGAGGGTTGCACAGCCTGAGAAGGCTGAACGGATGAGCACGGAAGAGCAGGTGTTGGATGATGCAGACGAGCAGCGGGGCGCGATGAGCGAGGTTCCCGCCGAGCCTGATGAAGAGACTCCCGAACAGGATGCCGTATTCCCGCCACAGCCAGAGGTAGGAGTGGAAGAGGAACCTGCCGCCGAACCTGCCGCTGAACCCGCTGCTGAACCCGCCGCTGAACCCGCTGCTGAACCCGCCGCTGAACCCGCCGCCGCCTCAACCGAAGTAGAATACAGCGACGACGAACTCAGAGCATTTGGCTGGTCCGAAGAACAGATTCAGTGGCATCGTCAGCCGACTGAGGAGTACACCGACGAGCAACTCGTAGGCTTTGGTTGGACTCCCGAACAGATAGCGCAATACCGAAATCAGTGAACCCACTGTTCCTGACCCGTGAAAATGTTCCTTGATGAAACGGCATAGCCATCGTAGCCCTTCGGTGGGTTTGCACTCGAAAGTGTGTGTAGATTGCTTGGCGGTTAGGAGGGTCGTCCACCCTGTCCTCGGCCTACGGCCGTTATCCTACAATTGTCCCTTCGAAGTGTCCCTCATCCCAAGGGGTTGAAAGGCTCAGGGCGCCCCCTAATGGATGCGGTGAGAGAGTGTCAGACGATTCCCTACCCTCTCCCGGAGAACTCGCTGGCCTCAAAGTCACCGAACTGAAAGCGCTCCTAAAGGAGCGCATGCTCAAGGTATCGGGCAGGAAGGCGGAACTCATCGACCGTCTGTTGGGATGGGGCGAGGAGGAGTCCGAAGTCGAGGAGGTACTCCTCCTTGAGGAGGATGAAGAGCCGGTTCAACTGACCGAGGCAGAAACTCCCGAGAGTTCGAGCCGATTGGACGCATTGCGCGATGAGGTGTTCGAGGCCGAGGTCATCGTAGAAGAGCCCGATTCGGACGACGCCGAAGAAGAGGTTCTGCTGCTTGAGGAGGAAGACGAGATTTTTGAGGCGGAGATCCTCGACGCCGAGTTCGTCGACGAGGAACCCGAACCGGTCGCCGCCGCACCTGCCATCGCCAAACCGAACCGTTTGGCGGGACCGAGTCTAATCCAAACTCTGACCAGCCCAGCGGTTGCGGCGGGAGTTCTCGCCATTCTCATCATGGCGGCGGGTGGCTACTGGTATTGGAGCAGCCATCTCGATCCGTTCGTTGCCGACCCGTTTGAATTCGGTGATGAGATGCAGTTCGCAGTCACATCTGGCGTTTTCGAAATTGAGGGAGAGGAGATGGTCCGTGAATTCGACCGCGCTGCAGGGGGTGCACTCGCTGATGTATGCGAAGAGTTCCGCGTCGGCTTCACAGGTAGCGGTTCAGTATCGGTCACGCGGGGTGGCAGTGGAGAGGTATTCTCGCCAGCCGACTCAAACTTAGCCGGAGTCGTGCAGGCGCAGGATGCCTTTGGACTCACTTTCCTCACCGTGGAGCAGCAGTTGACCCACGACCTCAGCGCGACCATCCAGTCGAAGACCTGGCTGGGCGACAGTTCCGAGGGAATCTGCTCGGTTCCGGTTGGACCCATCGAGGGTTACGGAATGAGCCAGACGACGACCTCATGGACGGAGTTGACTCAGAAGAAGTTGCTCCGCACGGAATCCACGGTATCCCTCACCAACCAAGCTGATGAGACGACAATCAATGCGGTCTCCTTTGGCGTTCCCGACGACACCTTCAGCAAGTACATCCCCCAACTCATGCTCCCCCTCAAACCGGTCGAACTGACTAACCTCTTCGGGAGCTCCCTGCTCGAGAAGGACCAGACAGGCGTCAGCAACGGTTGGCGCTGGGTAATTGTTGACACCGTGGTCAGCGGCGGAGAACTCGGTCTGCGGGTCAACATGGAGCACATCGATATCGAGGATTGCATCGGTTGGGCGCACATGGTGCTAGAAATCGTCCCGTCATCTCCATGGCCGGTCAAACAGCAGGTTGACATCCAGATCGAGAAGAGTCGCTACGACTCCCCGAACTGTGAAGGATTCACTGAAATTCTAGTGGACAGGACTGTTCCAGAGGGTATGATCAGCCTCACCTACACGATGACTCGCACCGGTTCCACAGTCGGCTCCGGCATCATCGATTGGACCGCCGGCTACGCTCAGCGACCGAGTTCAAGTGCGGGCGAGTTGAATCCCGATCAGAATTGGGGAAGTTCAGGACTTCACATGCCGGACCAGACCGAAGTCCGTGGATGGCCGCTTGAGGATGCGGTCACCTGCATTCTAAATTCGTCGCTCCATGCAGATGAGGCGGCAGCAGCCCTCGCTACGGGCGGCTATGTCTTCAGGGCGGAGGACGACCGGGTTCTCGGCAACACCCAATGGAATGTCTCATGGGTTAACGACGACGACGCAGGCTGGGTCATCGTCGAACAGCGGACCGAGAACTGCACGGTCATCGACGACGCACTCTATCCAGAGTCAGACCAGCCTGCCCATCGTAGGGAGAGCATTCCAGCGACCGCCTCGTTAGCCGATTTGGAGGACCGACTCACCGATGGGGACAGGTATCCCCTGTTCACCGCCATCGCTACTGAAAATGGAACGCTCACCTCCGATACCTCATACGGATACCTCCTCCAAGTTCCTCCCGAGGCGGGTGACCTGCTCGACCTTCTCGAAGGTCTCCAGAAGGGAACTGTAGGGGTCGGTGGCGAGCGAGAGTGGAGCGAGGGTGGAAAGGACCACCACATGCGCTACGCGATGGATGGGACGAACGGCCGGATGCTCGGCTGGACGGTTACCTCAACCAATTCCTGATGCCGACATCGCAACCGCAACCGCACCTGAAACAATCGCCGCCGAACGCCAAGCCACTCGGCAGCGAAAAACTCCTCCGAATTCCCCACGCGCGGGTGAACTTCGGGCGTCACGCTGAAAGGTGCTCGGGCTACGGCTGCCTTCGGGTGACGCAGTGAGCGACGACGAGGAAGGACTACCGGAGGCTGTTCAGGCACCTCTTGTGGTCGACGTCGAGTTTGAGGAGGTGGAAGTCCAAGCCCACAAACCTCGTGACATCGGTCAGGCGACAATCAGAGAACCACTCGACCTGCCATTACCCGAAGCGACCCCAAAGGGGCAGGCCCGGGTTGTTACCGTCATCAACCAGAAGGGCGGAGTCGCCAAGACAACCACGGTCATCAACGTCGCAGCACATCTCGCACTCTTAGGCGTCAAGGTTCTCGTCGTCGACTGTGACTCGCAGGGAAATTGCGCCACCGGATTCGGCATCGACAAGTCGCGGGTTCGATATGGAACCCGAACACTCCTGCTCGACCCTGAGAAGGCGATTGAGGCGCGCCACGCGACCGCTGTTGATAACCTCCATCTGGTGGTCGGCGACAGGTCCCTTGTCGGTGTAGAGGAGGAACTCATCTCGCAACTTGGCAGGGAGCGCAGGTTGGCGGAGGGTCTGGATTCCCTACTGCCCTTCTACGACCTCATTCTCATCGACACTCCACCGAGTCTCGGATTGGTAACAATCAATGCACTGGTCGCCTCTGACGCGGTTCTCATTCCGGTGCAGACCGAATACTTCGCACTTGAGGGGCTCGCTCTGCTCGCCTCGACGATCAAGGAGATTCGTCGCCGTCTCAATCCGCGGCTAGGGGTTGACGGAGTGCTGATGACGATGCACGCTCCCACGCTTCTCAACGCACAGGTCGCAGCCCAACTCAGGGAGACCTTCCCAGACCTCATCGTCGACCCTCCGGTTCGAC
>CAUZJP010000121.1:0-4818 GCA_963580235.1 Candidatus Thalassarchaeaceae archaeon | reverse complement strand
CATCGAGGGATACATCCTCAACATTGGAGTCATTCATCAGCACATCCATGCGGCCGTAGCCTAGCAGGTCACGCTTGAGATAGTAGAAAATCTTGGAACGTGATTTCTTGGTGATTCTCATCGAATAGGACTTGATGACTTGGTCCATTGCGGCTCGAAGGTAGCCTGCTGGGTCGGTGTCGATTTCCTCAATGTCGGCGGTCACAGACTTCACGAAGATGTCCATGATTAACTCGAAGTCGCGCTGCTCAGCCTTGGTCAAAGGAGGCTCAATCGCCTGATACATGATGTTCAGAGTTCGAAGGTCGCGGACAATCCTAGCGAAGGCGTGAGGGGGGGCTACCGGGTACTTGTCGAGTTCCTCATATTTGGCTCGCTGCTGCCGTCGCCTCTGTCTCTTCGGTCTCCCCTTACCTTTTCGTGCCATGTTGATACCTCCGGTTCGGCGTACTGTGCACTACTCTCGATTCGCTATAACCTTTGGTTATAGTAAGCCGACCCAAGGGCAGTCAGCGCATCCCAGCAACTTTTGGGAGGTTTATTTCCGACTTCAAGCAATATAAAATCCACGACAGAGCGAAAAATCATCTGGAAATCAATTGAAACGAGCACTGACTGGAATCAATTCTCAAATGCTGCCGTACCCCATCGACGACTCAACATCATTTGGAATGCGCCACCGAGCACGGTGAGAATGGCGCTCAGGAAGAGAATTCCACGCAGCCCCCTGCCTGCCTCGTTTTCCTCAACCAAAACCGCGGTCGTCGCGTTCAACCCCTGCTCAGAGACCAACTGCCCCCAATTCTCGTAGATTGTCATGTCGCCCTGAGTGAACGAGAGCAGAAAGAGGCCGAGCAGTGGCACGATTGTGCCGAGATAGAACCAGCCCATGATGGAGAAGTCGAAAATCGCTTTGTTTGGTCTGAGGCCCATCAGAAGGGCGGTAAGACTGACGATGTAGACTGAGTTGGCGAGCATCACTAGAAGCGCCGCTGGGAGAGCCCATATCTGGTCGAGGATTATTGCCATGACAGCGATGAAGATCACAGATATCCAAGTTGTGATGAGAAAGTAGACGACGACCTTCGCCCGCAATAGTTCGGGTACCGAAACCGGAAATCCGTTGAGGAAGTCCGGGGGGTCCATGCCATTGAGCCACGAGTAGAATTGGAAGCCGAAGAAGCCGAGGAAGGGGGCGTACGAGAGCAGGTTGAACGGAATCGGGAAGTTAGCAAAGTCGACTAGCCAAGCGAGCAGAACTAGGAACACCAGTGGTACTGTATACGAAATCAGCATCTTCGCAAGAGTCTTGCTGCGCCACAGGTCAACCAAGTCCTTGGCCACGAGGAGCCTTAGGTTTCCATTGCCGAGAAATGGGAGGCGCTGATATACGGGGCCGAGCAGTTCCCCCTTTGCACTTACATGAATTTCGAAGTCGGCGGGCACGAAGTGGGCTCCGATGTAGGCGATTAGAAAGGAGAGTGCGAGCGCAATTGGGGGGATCCAAAGTTGGTGGTTGAACTGAAAGCCCATGCCGAGAATGAGGATCCTTAGCGGAATGTATCCGAATGCTGCCAGCAGCCCGATTCCGATACCGAATGCCGGTATCAGATAGGACCATTTTCCTCCTCTGCTGAACAGTGCTGAAGCGATGAAAGACAGTGCCAGTCCCTGTGCGAGAGTTGTAACCAGAGCAATTAGCACAATCGGAAGTGAGGCCCACTCAAGTGGAGTCGAGAGTCCTGCAAATTCCTCAAGGAGGATTCCACCAGCCATTCCCGCGACCGCCGGAATGAGCAGCATCAGAATGTAGTAGCAGACCTCTTTGCAGTAGTAGGCGAAGTAGTTCGTCGACAGGTCAAGGGGGTGCATCGCCGGAGCGGCGAGGAGGTAGTTCTTACCCCCAGCTCGCTGTGAGGTCATCACCCGTCCGAGGAAGGCGAACGATCCCATCGAGAGGCTGAACATGAACATCGCCCCATGCATGTAGGACTTCAGTTGGTCCCAGGAAAACGACTGTTGCTCACCCTCAGCATTGATGAGAACTTCGCCGGTGAGGTAGCGCAGTCCAACGGTCATGATGGTGATTAGAAGTGCCAGCATGATTGGGAACATCATGATGTGACGTTTGCGCGCGAAGTCGACATTCTGCCGCCACTCCTCTCGAAACATCATTCGGAATGTGACCCCGAACGACGCCGACATCGTCGGTGATTCTCTATTTCCGAAAGCCATAGGGTGTCACCACCAATTTTCACTCCTCTTCTATAGCACCGTCTTCAAACGCCTCGACTTCAGCCATTGATGTTCCCACAAGCCGGATGAAGACATCTTCGAGTGTCTCATCCTCATACTCCTTTAGGTCCGCCACCGTGCCAGCTGCGAGGACATGGCCGCGGTCGATTATGGCGACCCGCGTACAGAGTCTCTCAGCGACTTCAAGGATGTGAGTACAGAGAAAAATGGTTCCACCTCTGCCAATGATTTCCATCAGAAGCTCTCGGCATTTTCGTTGGTAAATCGGGTCGAGATTGACGAACGGTTCGTCGAGGAAGAGTAGTTTCGGGTCGTGGATGAAGGCACCTGCGAGCATCACTTTTTGGCGCTGGCCCTTGGACAAATCTTTGCAGAGGGAGTCCCGCTTCTCGCTGATTCCAAACCAGTTGAGCCAGTACTTCACCTTCTCCTCCACCTCATCCAGATTTCTCAGGCGGGCGACGAACTCGAGGTATTCAGCGGCTGTGAGATATGATGGTGGGCTCTCCGATTCCGGTACGATGCCTACATTCGCCTTCACTTTGCGAGGGTCTGAGCGGACATTGATTCCAAGCACCTTTGCGCCGCCCATTGTGGGGCGGAGTTGACCGGTTAGGAGTTTGATGAAGGTAGATTTACCGGCCCCGTTGGGACCGAACACTCCGAAGAATTCTCCGGAGTCTACACTCACATTGAGGGGGTGGAGGGCGACGAAGTCGCCAAATGCCTTGCCTAAATCCTTCGCTACTACGAGTGGTTCTTCTGAATCCGCCATCTGGTCACCTCAGGCTCAACGGCCCTGCCACTCCGGGCGCTCGCGCGCGAGGAAGGCGTTGACTCCGATCTCCTTGTCTTCGGTATCAAAGAGGGCACAGAATTCCTCTCGCTCATATTCGATACCCTCTGCGAGTGGCCGTTCAAGGGCCGCCCTAACGGCCCGCTTCGCCGCTTTTATCGTGTGAGGTGATTTTGAGCCGAGGTTATGGGCGAGGGCCATTGTCATCGCATCGAGTTCATCGGGTGCGCAGAGGTGGTTGATTAGTCCAATTCGATGCGCTTCGGCAGCGTCAATCATCTCACCGGTGAGAACCATTTCCAGCGCCTTCCCGTAGCCGAGTAGGCGGGCTAGTCGCTGAGTTCCACCTCCACCCGGAATCAATCCGAGATTGATTTCCGGCGTGCCGAGCTTTGAACGGATGGTGGCGATTCGAATATCACATGAGAGTGCGATTTCAGCGCCGCCGCCAAGGGCGAAGCCGTCGATGGAGGCGATGGTCGGTATCGTCAGATTCCAAATCGCCTCCCAGGCATTATCCTCGAAATCCCCTCGGATGTCATCAGAACGCTTGCCGACAAACTCGGTGATGTCCGCTCCAGCGACAAAGGCGGGTGGCTTCCCTCGCTCTCCCTCTGCCGCCTCTGGCGGCGGTGCACCACGGATGACCACGACTCTGACACCATCATTCGATTCGGCGGCAGAACAGGCCTCTTTGAGGGCAGCAATCACATTGGAGTTGAGGGCGTTCAACTTGTCTGGGCGGTTGATTGTCCAAACCTCGACGACCCCGCCATCGGGTGAGGAGTCTCCAACGGGCACCTGTTCGATTGTGAGCGAATCGGACATGAGATCACTCCAGTTCGTCTCTCATCTTGTCCAACTTCGATTGGCTAGCGGTGGGTGGTGGAGGAAGTGGAAGCCCGTCCGGAGGTGGGGGGAGGTCTGCAAGCACCTCTTCTTCCTCAAATTCCGAAGCGGCAACGAAGCCGTCGTCGAGCGGGATTCTCAACTTGAGGATGCGAGCGTCGTCGATTCTGACATAGGTCGCTCCGTACGGATGGCCCGCTGCCACCGTTTCCGGCTCGTCGAGCAGTGTCAAGCCGTGGCCCGGTTTCGAGAGAACGGAGAGCAGATCTTCTGTATCGTCCTGCTTCGCCCACATCCTAGCAGCGTTTGCGCGAATTTCTGCCAACTGTCCTCGCCGTCGCTCTTCGATTCGAAGCTTGATTGCGGCCCGTTTGTCGCGGCGTTCGTCAACGAACCCCTCTATGTCAGCCTCTTCAATTGATTCGGCATCGATGTCAACCACATATTCCTCGGCGACATGCACCTCATCCTCAATCGCAGATTCGTCGAGTTGGACGACTTCCTCATCATCTTCGCCACCCTCGCCGGTGGCTTCTTCCTGAGCCTCCGCTGACTGGGCCAACTTCCGATCACGCCTGCTACCGCCATCCTCGTCTTGGACTACCGCCGCGGGTAGTTCGAGGTTGTCGGCCTCGTCTTCATCTGAGTCCGCCGCCCGGCCGCTACGGCGTCGCTTTTGCCCGCCTCGGCCCCTGCCTCGCCGCCGCTTTTTGCTGCTGCTACCCCGAGTGAACATGAGAAATGCTGCAAGGAGTAGCAGTGCACCGGTGAAGGCGTAGTTGTAGAGTTCATTTTCCCACTCTCCACCAAGAAACAGAGAGAAGAGGATGCCTAGGAGCAAGGCGAGAATCAACAGAATACGGCCAAACGACATCTCGCCCCCCCTAGGGGCGAGTAGCGGTGTCTCCGCTTTGAAT
>CAUZJP010000120.1:0-4835 GCA_963580235.1 Candidatus Thalassarchaeaceae archaeon | reverse complement strand
GGACACTTCAGAAATGAAGGAAGCGTAGGAGATAGTGCCGTCTGCCATCGCTGTCAGGCCGGCCATTGCGGTCTCGTTGAAGTCGTTCTCAAAAGCCTCTAATCCAAACTCCGCAAGACTGAATCTACCGGTGCGTCGCAACATGTTGACTACCATCAAAGCGCGCCGCAACTTCTCGCCGTTGCGGCGCATCACCCTCGGCTCCTCGCGATACTCCAAGACATCGAATCCGTTCTCTTCGATCACCTGTCGCCAACCGTCAATTGTTCTGAGGGAGTCCTCCCCCATCATCAGGTCGGTGAACCGGGCGACTTCGGGCGGAAGTGAACGGCCGTCAGCGACCACAATCTCGCTGTTCAGCAATTTTCCATCCCTGCTCAAGAGGCGACGAATCTCATCGAACATCGGAGGAAGTTTCGGGGTTCTAGTGAGTACGGATTCGGTCAGAAGATGGGTACCCCAACCATCTGGATATGGCACTTGAGTGAGGGGTGAGTGCTGAAACTCAACATCCGTGGTCTGCCGCTCGGACTTCGCTAAATCGACCAACTGCGCTGATGAGTCGACGCCAGCCACCGAGCATCCCGTTCTTGAGGCGAGAAGATAGGAGACCGAACCAGTCCCCGAGCCAAAGTGGACCAGCTGACAACCCTGCTCGACTCCGCCCCGCTCACAAAGGGAGTAGGCTACATCGAGGTTCGACGGGAACGCATCGCCGAAGGCTCGGCGGAACAGTGAGTTGGTTCGGAGGTTCGCCACAGGGTGAGGGGGGGCGCGGAAGGTCATGAATGTCTTGACCGGTTGTCTTATTCCGAACCTCAAGGTCGCCGAATCGCTGCCACTGTGGCTTAGCTGGTAGAGCACCTGATTCGTAATCAGGCGGTCGGGAGTTCGAATCTCCCCAGTGGCTCTTTCAAACACGCGCGGTCAATCGATTGTGTTTGAAAGTCTAGTCGAAGGTGTTCAAAGACCGCTTTCAACTGAATTTGATAGCTGATTGCTCCAGCGCCTCAAGCGCCGGCATCCGCTTGTTAGCGAGAAAGGTCAGGCAAGCGCCGCCGCCGGTGCTGTTGTGATCGAACTTCTCACTCAATCCCCGTTGCACGACCAAGGTGCTGGTGTGCCCACCGCCGATGATGACGAAGGCTTCGGTTTCTGCGCAGACATTCATTATTTCAATCGTCCCGAAGGCGAAAGCGGGCTTCTCAAAGTAGGAGGCAGGTCCGTTCCATAGCACACAGCCGGCATTCATCACCGCCGGTCGGATGGCCATCAGAGTGCCAAGCCCGACATCGTAGATCGGGTGTTCCGTCGGCAATTCCCCAACTGAGATTGCGACCCGCTCACCATCTTCTTCGATGGCGACATCTATCGGGAGCAGTAACTTCTCCGAATACTCCTCAACCACCTGAACCGCCATCGCCCAAGTCCTCTCAAACTCGCCATCGAGTGAGTTGCGAATGAAGGCCTCGTTGTCCTCCCCCAAGGAGTGACCCGAAGCCCACAACATCAGGTTACCAACCACTCCCACTGGGACGACTGTGTCGACCTTACCCCGCTCCAACAGGTTGAGAGCAATGTCGAGCGAATCGTCGCATTTCACCCCGCCGAGAATCACGGTGTAGGGCCTCGGCGGGTTCTCAACCGCTTTGGCAAGCGCTGCGAGTTCATGCTGCATCAGTAAGCCGGCGTAGGACGGGAGTACGAGTGAGAGGCCGGTGATGGTGGGTGAGTTCCTGTGCGCACAGGCGAACGCGTCGCAGACGAAGGCGTCGGCCACGGAGGCCAGTTTGGTGACCATCTCACAGCCTGCCAACTCTTCAAAGCCGGATTTTCGGAGTCCCATTTCCTCAGGGTGACCCCGGACATTGTCAAGGAAAATCATCTCTCCAGAGTTCATTCCCTCAATGGCCCGCAACGCCCTCTCGCCACACACATCATCGATGAATATGACCTCTCTTCCCAAGAGTACCCCCAACAATTCGGCGTGTCTCTCCATCGAGGTGAAGTCGGATTTCCCCGGCCTTGACTGGTGAGCGAGTAGGACAACCTTCGCATCAGCCAGGCGACGCATCGTCGGCATTATTCCACGCAGCCGAGAGTCGTCGAGGAACTCGCCGGTGACCGGATTGAGAGGCGAATTGACATCTACGCGCACGAGAACAGTCTTGCCACTGAGCCGGACATCGTCCAGCGTCAGGAACGATGTCATTGAATTCGCCGAACCGCCGACCGCATTTAGCCCGAGCGGTGTTGTCGGCGACACCGGATAGGCTGGGGGACTTGACGCGATGCAGTCGCGCGCAACGGTTTCGCATTGTGGAATTTTCGTGAGCGAACGATATATCAACTATCGGCGCACCTCGCTCAAGTTGGGGCTGGGATGCCACAGAACGGGAAGAGTGGAGCGAATGCTCCCAATAAATCGCGCACTGGCAAGGACCACGCGCGCGCAGTGCAACGAACAGCGAAGGGGGGCAACAACGGGGAGGGCGCCAGCCGCAGCCGTGTTCGCAGCGGAAGTACCCGCACCTCAGCGTTTGGAGTCTCCAAGAGAGAATCCCACGACGCATCTGAGTTCTATGACTCTGCAATGTACAGAACCCTGCCAAAGGAATCTGAGGTTGGTGAAGCCGTGGAATTACCGGAAAAGTTCGCTGATCGGGTGGTCTGCCAGGACGCCCGAGAGATGCTGGTTGACGGAGAGAGAATCCCTGACAATTCCGTGCACCTGATGGTCACTTCGCCGCCCTACAACGCCTCAAAGACCTACGACGAGGACCTCGACCTCTCCGAATATCTCGACCTTCTCAAAGGAGTCTTCCAAGAGTGCTGGAGGGTCTTGGTTCCCGGTGGGCGCGCCTGCATCAATGTGGCGAATCTGGGGCGCAAGCCGTACATCCCGCTGGCCTCGTTCATCAACCAAATCATGCTCGACATCGGCTTCATGCAGCGTGGTGAGGTCATCTGGAACAAATCGGCGAGTGCCGGCGTTTCGTGCGCTTGGGGGTCTTGGAAATCGGCGTCGAATCCAACGCTTCGTGATGTTCACGAGTACATTCTAATCTTCTCAAAAGGGAAGTTCAAGTTGAACCGCACCAAGGCTGAGAGGGCTGAGGGTCGAGAGGACACCATCCACAAAGAGGAGTTCATGGATTGGACCAAATCAATCTGGTCTTTCCCCACAGAGAGCGCAAAAAGAGTGGGCCATCCTGCCCCATTCCCGGTCGAGCTGCCCCGTCGCTGTCTCAAGTTGTACTCCTTCTCAGGTGATGTAGTGTTGGACCCGTTCGGTGGTTCTGGCTCAACCGCGGTGGCTGCGAAGCAGAATGGCAGGCGATTCATCGTTTTCGACATCAACGAAGACTATTGCAGCCTTTCAGAGCAGCGCATTGCCGACGAATGTTGACACTGTCCATCATTGGACAGCAGGAGCGATTCCGGGTTTGCCCACGCCAACGCCTTTGGATGAGGCCTCCCTCGCCCAGAGCGTGGAGTGGGACATCTCAGCGATTGAGGGCCCCGACGGGGCCGACTGGCGGGTTCCGACCTCTGAGTTGGCCGCCCGTCAGGCGCGGACCGCGGCGGCCTTGTCTGCGACCGGAGTCGAGTCGATTCTGGTCCACGACCCGGTCGACCTCTACTGGCTGACTGGCGGTAGGCAGGCGGGGGCGCTTCTGCTCGGTGCTCAAGATTCCGGGATTGAAGCTGTTCACTGGGTGCGAAACAGCGTTGACCGCGCCCGTTGGGAGGCAGGCGAAGGTGATGCTCCACACGAAATTGTTGAACACCCACGGACCAAAGAGTTGGCCGATTCCGTTCGTACGCGCGGGTGCAAGGATGCGCCTCAACTGCAACTCTCACGAATACCCCACTCTCAGGGTTCCTTCTTCCAGGGAATCCTTGGTGAGGCGGGTGACTGCACCCAACTTCTATGGAATCTTCGTGAAGTGAAGAGTGAGTGGGAAGCGGAACAGATGCGCAGCAGCGGGCAGGTCAACTGCTGGATGTTCGAGGCGATTTTCGATGAGGGCGGCGAGGGAGTCGCTGAAATCGAACTCGCCGCGGCGGCGGACTCAGTCAGCCGCGCCGCTGGTTTCGGCGGCCACATCATGATGCGAAAATGGCCGATGAACTGCGACCGGGTAGTTATCGCCGCAGGTCACTCGGGAGCAGTTCCAACCTACTTCGATTCAGCTGTCGGAGGCGCAGGACCCCACCCGATGGCTGGCCTTGGAGCCGGCTTCCACAGAATTAAGCCCGGCGAGCCGGTTCTAGTCGACATCGTCCACTGCCACCGTGGATATGTCTCAGATTGCACCAGAATGTTCAGCGTCGGACCGCTCGATGCGGAGTGGATTGAAAGGCTCGACAGGATGGTCGAGGTTAGAGACTCGGTGGTTGGAAGTCTGGCTAGAGGAGATACTTGCGAGAGCGCATGGGAGGCTGGGACGAAGATTGTGCGAGAGTGCGGTTTGGACGGCCACCTGATGGGGATGCCACCCGAACAGGCGCGCTTCCTGGGTCACTCGATTGGGCTCCACCTCGACGAAACTCCCGTGGTCGCTCGCGGCTTCCCACGCCCACTTCTTGTCGGGGGCACGATGGCGATTGAGCCAAAGGTCATCTTTTCTGATGGCGCCATAGGTGTCGAGGATTCCTGGTTGCGGACTGAGGATGGCATGGAATGCCTGACTGCAGGCGAGGATATCCCGCTTCACCAAGAGTGGTGAATCGCGCGCAGGGTTCTTGAGAGGTCGGTGCAGGACCTGTCACATGGCAGCCAAGCCGTGGTCCCCCTCACACATCGCGGCGGTCGCAGCGCCATTCACCGA
>CAUZJP010000119.1:0-4838 GCA_963580235.1 Candidatus Thalassarchaeaceae archaeon | reverse complement strand
GGGTGGTATCCGGGTGGTGTGTCGTGGGGTTGCAGAACGCGGCGCATCTTTTCATGGCCCTCGAAATCGATGCCGACAAGATCCCAGGTCTCCTTCTCGTTCCAATCAGCACCCACCCAAACCTCCTGTACAGACTGAACTGAAGGGCGAGTGGTGTCAGGAATTCCGATTTTCACCTCAAACTCCATCGGAACATCATCGTCCTGCAGAATTTCAGCGTCGTGGATCACCTGCTCAGTCCAGCCACCCTTCTCGGGCGGGTTGATGACATTCATCCGCATCAGATGGGCAATCACCTCCCACTTCCTGTCATCAGCCCCTTCAGGCCAGTGAATGCCGGTAATCATCGAACAGTGGTCGACTCCCAATTCGAAGCGGAGATGCTTGGCGACTGCCCGCCAATGGTTGCGAGGACACTCGATTCGGACGAATGGTCGCTTGAATCCCGATGAGTGGTTGCAGACCTCTGCGGACAGGCTGGTGCCGGACCAACGGGTTAGGAGCGCATCGACAGCCTGCTGGGCAGACTCCTCAGCGAAATCCGCCCTCGTCTTCATCGCCATCCCTTCACCTCCGTCCTCAATCCTCACCAACAATGATTGGAGCGTCGTCCTGCCTATCGGTGCTCGGCGTCGTGCCGATGCGCATGATTTTCTGACGCAACTTGCTGAATCCGTCTATCAAGGCCTCAGGCCGTGGCGGGCAGCCGGGGATGTAGATGTCCACGGGAATCACCGTGTCAACCCCCTCAAGGATGTTGTAGGACTGGTAATACGGTCCTCCCGAGATTGCGCACTCACCCATGGCTATGCACCACTTTGGCTCGGGCATCTGCTCCCAAAGCCGCACAATCGGGTCTGCGAACTTCTTGCTAATCGGTCCGTTGACCAACAGGACATCACACTGGCGAGGAGATGAACGGAAGAAGACGCCGAAGCGCTCAGCGTCGAAGCGGGAGGCGCCGGCTGCAGCCATCTCAAGCGCACAACACTTGATTCCCAGGTGAAGCGGGAACAGCGACTTGCGCTGAGCCCAACTGAAAACTCTGCCACCGAGCGCACCGATGAACTGCTTCATGCGGCTCGCCTTGAGCGCCGCATCGGTGGTGTCTCCAACCACATCAATCAGCGCCTGGCTGTTGAACATCGAGTAGTTTTGGCTAGGATCGGACGACATTCATTCACCTCAGATGTAGATTTTGCCTCGCTTGCGGAAGGCGTACCAGACTCCCAAAGTCATCAGCCCGAGGAAAGTGCCTACTGTGACCACGCCGGCTAATGCCAACTCGATGGACTCCGGGTCAGCAGGTTCCGCTTCGACGGCTAGGATGCCACCGACTGCCAAGAACATGAAGGCGATGTCAAAGACGAGGAATATGATTGCATACCAGTAGTACTGGAAGTGGAAATCTATCATCGCATCACCAATCGGGTCAGAGCCACACTCGTAGGTGGAATCGCCACGGCTGTAGAGCGACAAGTCCGATTCGTAGCCGGGTAAGAGGATTGAACGAAGGCGATTTGGGTTGTTGGGGTCGGGTGATGGCCTGAGGAATCTAGACATGATGAAACCGCCCAACGGGAAGCCGATTCCAACCAGTGTCATGATGGCGACGGCGAGGTAAGCACTGGGTACGCTTTCAACCGCCAACCGTCAACCCGCCAAGAACCAAAGGTTCCTTGGAGCGTTCGACTTGCAAGTACTCCATAAGGCTAACCAACACCCCTTGAGCCCCTATGGGGCTTCAAGGGGGTGGGCTTGATTCAACTTATCACCGGGATTCAACGCTACAAATTTCGACGCCCACGAATCGTTGAAACCATCGCCCCGATGATGAGAGTTGCGAGTACGACAAGACCGAAGGTCTGTAGATTGCTACCGGATCCGAAAAGACCACTCGATGGGTTGGCAGAAACCGAAAGGTCGATCGGTTGGGAAGCCACCGGGGCAGAGGATGGTTCGGCAGTGATGGTGAACTCGAATGTGTCGGGCTGCTCAAGGTTGGTCGGAGGCTTGACGATGACCTCCACTTGGCGGGTCTCTCCTGGTGCAAGAAAGACCTCATCCTCGGTCAACTCAATCGACCATCCACGCACTGGGTTACTGCTGAGCAGTCTGACGGTTTCACCAACATTTCCTTCATTGGTGATATTGATCAAGATATGTGCGACGTCGCCATATTCGATGGAGCGGGCAACATCGCCATCAATCTCAAATCCAACCTTGTTGACTGTGCGGATGTCGATTGAAATCCGCACGCTGGACAGTTCCGCCGCGTTGCGTGTTGAGGCTGCGGATACGGTGAGGATTCCACCTGCTCCATTTTGAACGCCGTCTTTCACGATGACCGCCACCCGAATTGTCACGGAGGCGCCTGCAGCCACTGGAATCTCCCCCTCGACCTGTGTGCCGTTTTCAAAGTAATAGATGACATCGACGGCTCCCTCTAGACCGGACGACGATATGATTGCATTCTCAAGGAAATTGGAAGTCCCTACATTGGTGATGATAATCCAGGTTTCGGTCTCACCATCCGGTGGTAACTCGACCTCCATCAAGTCTGGAATCTCTCCCGGTTCGCTAAGTGCCACCGCCATCTTGTAGACATGGTTTGAGACGATGACCGTGAGGTCGAATCGCTCCTCTACTGAACCATCGTTCAAATTGCGGACACGAGCTTGAAACTTCTCCGCTTCAAACTCGTCCTCGCCCTGCACAGTGATGTCTAGCGTCACCGTAACCGTTGCACCCGGAGCCAATGAGATGGTCGTCACCTCGGAGCCAGCCTCATCACTAAATCGGGCAGGCCAAGATGGGGCGTCACAGACGCTGGGGTTGGAGGGGGGTGGATCATCACATGCCGTCAGGCGGAAGGAATCCTGCACATTTCCAGTATTGGTGAAAGTGAGTGGGAACTTTGCGATGTCATTTGTCTTCCCCCATTGTTCCAACGCTGGCATACTGGCGGTCATCGAGCGCGATGCTGCGACGGTTACTGTCAGCGAATCAGCACCATACGATTCGCCGCTCGATGAGCTCAATTCAACTGAGAAGGTGAGTTCAACGGTTGCGAGTGCGTCGCTTGGAGCGGTGATGTCGAGTTGCATATCGGTGCTGCTGCCGGCTGAGTCGTGCCTGCCCTCGAGTGAGACCTGAGTCGCCGAGAGGGCGACTGTCCAACCAGGCGCACCGGTGGCGGCAAGTGAGAAGGTCTCCTGACCGTTTCCAAGATTGTTTACGGTGAGAACAGCTGAGCGAGTCGTACCTGGGTCGATATTGTCTATTCGACTCGATTGCAAGGTGACGCTGGCGTCATGAGATTGGCCCAGTTGGACACCAAAGTCTGTCGTGCACTTTGTGGTGGAGCCGTCCAATCCTGCGATTGAATATGTCACAACACTCCCTTCAGGCAAGGAGTCATCAGGTGAAATATCGAAGTTGATTGTTGCCTGACCATTACCGCCACTGTAGGGGAGCAGACGGGTGGAGCCGCCATTCGGTGAAATCCAGTTCTTGGAACCGCTCGCCGCAAAACCAACCGTCCAGTCTGCGTTTCCGTCATTGTAGTAAGTCACCGAGGCTGACTTGGTTTCCCCCGGGTCGACCGAGATGCTGTTAGGTGAGACGGTGGCGCTGCACTCCTTCAGCTCTGGGACATTCAAGTTGAGATGTATCGAATCTGATGATTGCTCTGGAGTCTGTGGCGCTGTCACCTCCGCCCTCAGAGAGAAGCAATGGTCGCCTGCTTGAGTTCCATCGGGCACGTCGACATAGACGGCGACGACCTCCGTGTCTCCTGAGTCGAGTTGAATATTATTCGGATCCACTTGCGGATTGAGTGAAGACTGGCAAGTTGAATTGTCCTCAAAATCGAGTTGGATGGTCTCGGTCGTCTGGCCTGTGTTTTCAACAGTTACCGACCATGAGACGTTGTTGTTGGTGCCATCGAATTGCTTCTCAGTAACCGATGCGGAGAGGCTGACCCCAGTCACCGCTCCACCCGAACCACTGCCGGCTGTCGTCGTCACCACGACATCGGCCGTCTCTGGACTTCCCGGAGTACCACCCGGTGCGGCGTTTGCAGTGCCGGAAACGGTGGTTTCGCAGTCATCTTCGGCATTGCTCGCGAGAGCGACCGTCAATTCAGCCACTTCGCTGGTGCCTGACTCGATGGTGCCGGTTATCTGTTCAATTGTGCTGGTGTACCCTTGGCAGCCAGAATCCTGGCTGGTACTCAGTTGAATGACCAAATCCTCATCGCCGGTGTTGTGGACCGTGATGCTGTATGTGCCATTCTCACCGGGATTGATTTCCTGTGCGGTAGGTGATGCCGACATGGAGATTGTGTAACTCGCCTGAACCGTCGGCAGCGTGGTAAGAAGTAGAATAGCGGTGAGCAGAAGCGCTCCTGCGCGCGCACCGCGAGGGCTCCTACGCATGGTTGACGGAGCCACGGCCCCCTTGATGAACATACGGACATTGAGGTCATCCCCTGCTTCGTACATCATGCCATCACTCAACCTTGACGAAATTATCGATTGCCCCTTCGCAATTGCGGCATCCCTTCAACGAATCTATGGCGCATCCAGAGCCACTCAGATGGTAGCGCGCACCACAGCTTGGGCATGCCTGCCAGCCGACCTCTGATAGACCCTCAAGACAGACCCAGCACTTGTGCCGTGACTGATCCTCTTCGGATTCATCATCTCCGGTGGTTGCTCCGACTGCACCTTCAACCGCTTCCACGGGTGTCTCCTCAACCGCTTCCTCAACCGCTTCCACGGGTGTCTCCTCAACCGCTTCCTCAACCGCTTCCACGGGTGTCTCCTCAACCGCTT
>CAUZJP010000118.1:0-4899 GCA_963580235.1 Candidatus Thalassarchaeaceae archaeon | reverse complement strand
ACGCGTTGACCTCTGGGTCGCTGAAGGGGCAGAATCTCCCTTCGATGATTCAGATCCAGCCCCCGAATCCGCAACTCCCGGGACTGCCCAACCGGCCGATCGGGCTCCTGCGGGTGAAGGCCAAATCCCAGATGTGGGTGATGAGTGGGAATCGGCAGGGCAACTCGACGAAGAAATCGACGAACAAGAGCCCTTTGAGCCGGCACCGGTAGAGGTCAAAAACGCCCTCGCTCACATACGTCGACCCCGCCCCATCCAACACGCTCCGGGGCTCGATGTCAACCGACTGATGTCTCTTGGAGAGTCCGAGATGACGATTTTGGAACAGGCGATTGAACGTGAAGTCTCACCATCCGATGAGTTCCTGCAGACCGAATTGGATGTGGGAAGGCCACGGTTGTCACAACTTTTCAACGGCATGGAGAAGTTCGGCATCCTCACAGCCCGGAGGCAGGGCAGATCGCGACTGTTCCGAATCAGTGCCCAGGCTAGGGACCATCTAACCAACCTCGGACAGGGAGGTGAGTGAATGGAGGGCGACTGGCGAGTCTCGTGGAGCCACCAGTTGGAGGGTCGTGTGGGCGCCGTCTGCGCCCTTTCGGACGGAATCATCGTCGCTTGCGGAGGTGTTGTACGGCTGATCTCCGACCTCGGTGACTTTGTCTGGAAGAGGACTTTCCAATTCGATGTCTACAGAATTGTGGCCGACTCCACGAATGTGGCCGTTCTCTCTGGTCCGGGGTTCCATCTGCTGAGCCTTGCGACAGGTGACCCACTCGGTGAGGGCCGCGCCGTCTCGGGGGGTTTCCGGGATGTGCTTTCTCGGCCGGGCGGTGGCTGGGTGCTCCCTGACAGGGGTGACCATGTCCACCTGTTCAACAACGAGGGGCGAGGAATCCGCAGACTGCGCCCCGGCAGGATTCGCAAGTTGGTCGGTTGGCTCGACAGAGAGCATCTAATCGCGATGGATGACGATGGTCATCTACGCTGTCTGCGCCTGTTCGGCGAGGATAGTCAGCGCATCATCGAGGAGAGGCGCTGGGCATGGGCTAGTCGCCTCTCATCCGGACGAATGTTGGTGCAGGCGATGGATGGTAGTATCTTCGAAGGGGTCCCAAACCCGTTCGGGTGGGATTCCTTGGAGCAGTTGGTATCGACTGGGGTCGACCCATTGGAGGCAATCCGAACCGGAGATGGCTGGTGGATGCTGACGATGGACGGCTCTCTCGATAGGATTCCACCAAGTGAAGGAGATGCGCTGCCAGCCGGAGTGATTCTGGCGAGCAACGACGCTGATGTGATGGCATCCTCCACACGCGACGGGTTGCTCCGCTGGTGGGAATCACCCCGCCTCATCTCACGAAGGAGCGAACTTCTGCGCAAGTTGGTCTCTGAGGAGCGACGCAGGGTCGACTGGGAGCAGCGGCAAGTCATCTTCGAGGCGGCGAGGGATGCTGAGGACAATGGTCTGCTGACCCGCGCGGTCGAACTCTATGGCACCCTCGGCAGGTCAGAAGATGTCCATCGGCTACTCGCAATCAAGGAGCGAGGTGGCTGATGTGGCCACAGAGGGTTCCAACGACAGAGTCACAGTTGAGTTGGTCGAGAAGTACCTCGACCTGACGGCTCGCGCCAAGGAGAAGGCCACCCCCATCCCAACATCTGAGGGTGGTGACACCGATGCCACCCGGTTGGCTGACATGATGCGAATGTGCGATGACTATGCCGCCGACGCCCGGCACTTCATGGAAACCGGAGACCTAGTGCGCGCCTTCGGCGCCATCAACTACGCCCACGCCTGGCTCGACGCCGCGGTGCGCATCGGACTGCTCGACGGCCACGGTGACGACCAACTCTTCACTCTCCCCCCTTGACTGTCAGAATGGTGGCAATCTCTAAGAACGGTGAAACTTCGAAGCGATTGGTTCACGGACTAGGAGCGGGGCGAAGATGGCAGGCGAAGCGGCGGAGGGCGAGCGAATGACAGGATATCTAGACCGCATCGGAGCTGGGAAGATACTGGTTGACCCCGAGCCTCTCACCTTCGACTTCATCCCACCCGGCCTCATTGGGAGGGATGACAAGTTCGACCACATCGCTTCCATATTCCAATCAATCGACAACTCCCGCGTCTCCTGCCATGTCGCCATCACCGGCAAGGTCGGGAGTGGCAAGACAGTCCTCTCACACCTGTTCACCACTGATTTGCGGCGCCACTTGGCGGGCCGCCGTGAAATCCAGGTGGTTCACGTCAACTGCCGCAACAACCCCTCCAAGTCACAAGTTCTCCAGAGAATCGTGACCAGCCTCGACGAACGCCATCCTGAGCGGGGCTTCGGCAGCGGCGAGATTCTTCAGTCAGTGCGGAAGCAGTTGCACGGCAGCAGGAGCCACCTCCTGCTCGTCCTCGACGAGGTCGACCATCTGCTGCGCGCCGACAAGGGCGACCTGCTCTACCAACTACTGCGCATCGATGAGGGTCAGGAGGAGAGGGGGACGATCTCTCTGATTATCATCAGTCAAGAGCAGGTGCTCGACCAGTTGGAGCCCGCGGTACTTTCGCGCTTTGGAAAGGGGCACCACATTCGAATGGAGGCGTACGACGCCGATGCCCTGATGGAAATCGCCCGCCAGCGAGCCGAACTCGCCTGTCATGACGGCTCGGTGTCGGATGGCGTTCTGCGCACAATCGGTCAGCGAGCCTCGGAACATGGCGACGCACGCGTCGCCATCGAGTTGCTTGAGGACGCTGTCAGGAAGGCGGAAATAGCCGGAAGGGATGAGGTGTTGGCAGACGATGTGCGTTTCCTCGCAAAGGGGATTGGAAGGCCCGTTGAGCCGGGTGTCGTAGACGCCCTCAGCCAGCACGCACAATTGGCACTGCTTGCCCTCTGTCGACGACTCAAGAAGGAGGACGAGGTGTCCACAGGTGATGCCGAGAAGCTCTACCACGTGGTCTGTGAGGAATACGAAGTCAAACCGCGCAGCCATACCACCTTCTGGAAGTACCTGAAAACGCTGGAGCGGCAGCAACTCGTCGAGGCGCGCACGGCCAATCGCACCGAGGGGCGAGGCCGCACCCAATATTTCTCCATCCCAGCAGCCATGCCGGGCACCCTCGAAAAGCGGGTAGAATCGGCACTCCAGAGCAACTCTTGAACTGAATGTCCAGCAGAGTGGCAGAAATGCTCGGAGCAGCGCAAGATTAGGGGGGAATAGCGGCTTATCACCGATGAAGTGCGGCCCACATCAGTCTGCGACTGTAGGGTAATTGCCTTATAGGGGCCGCTTGTCGGCGGGACGCTGAGTGATTACCATGGCGCGAAAGGCAGATACTGTGTTCAAGGCGGTGGTCAACGACACCGACCCTTCCAATGGGGGCAAGTCGTACGCCGTCGAGGTCAAGGGAGCGAACTACAACCACTTCCTCGGGAAGAAAATCGGCGATGTCGTCGATGGTCAGTTCGTGGGTGAGGGCGACCATTCTCTGCTCGGTTACAAGTTGCAGATCACTGGCGGCTCAGACCGCACCGGAACTCCGATGCGTCGAGATGTCGAAGGGGGCAACCGGCAGGCAGTTCTCGTCACAGAGGGCGTCGGCTTCAAGGCTCACAAGTTGGTCAGGAAGAAGGGCGACCGCTACCGCTACAGATACAGTGGACTTCGCAAGCGCCGATTCTTCCGCGGCAACACAATCACTCAGGATACCGTTCAACTGAACTTGAAGGTCGTCGATGTGGGCAAGAAGTCGCTCGGTGACATCTTCGGAGGGGAAGCCGACTCCTCTGATTCCAAAGAGTCGTGATTGGCATGGAGAAGGAGTGGGTTTCTACTGGCGAACAAACTCCCTCAGCAGCCTGAAGTCAACATTGGATTAGTAGGTCATGTGGACCACGGAAAGACCACTCTGACCCAAGCCCTATCAGGAACTTGGACTGACACTCACTCGGAAGAGCGAAAGCGCGGAATCTCCATCAAGTTGGGTTACGCCGACACCGCCTTCTACAAGACCCCGAAAGGCCAGTACTACACCACGGGCAAACACCCGAAAGGGAAGGACGACGCCCCAAAGGAACTCTGCCGTGTCATCTCATTCGTCGATGCACCCGGTCACGAGACGCTGATGGCGGTGATGATTAGCGGTGCTAGCATCATGGATGGCGCGCTTCTTCTCATCGCTGCCAACGAAGAGTGCCCCCAAGCACAGACCCGCGAGCATCTGATGGCGCTGGAAATCGCCGGAATCGACAACATCGTAGTGGTTCAGAACAAAATCGACATCGTCTCCAAGGAGCAGGCGCTCAACTCCTACAAGCAGATCAAGGACTTCCTAGAGGGGACAATCGCAGAGAGTGCCCCAATCATCCCAGTCTCTGCTCACCACGATGTAAATCTCGATGTCCTGATACAAGCGATTGAGCAGTTCATTCCGACTCCGGATAGGGATCCAAAGGCGAGTGGCATCATGCACATCGCCCGTTCCTTCGACATCAACCGGCCAGGCTCCCGCCCGAACGACCTCAAGGGTGGAGTTCTCGGTGGCAGCATCGTTGACGGCACATTCAGTGTCGGCGACAGGATCGTCGTTGCGCCCGGAAGGAAGGTCACACAGGGGAACAAGGTGTTCTGGGAGCCGCTGGTCACGACCATTTCGAGCATGAAGGGTGGCGGACAAGACCTCGACACGATGCACGCGGGCGGACTGTGTGGGATGGCCACTCCTCTCGACCCAAGCCTCACCAAGGCTGACGAACTCACTGGACAGGTGGCTTCTCGAGAAGGGGAACTCCCGCCAATCTGGAATTCAATCGACCTCGATTTGACTCTTCTGAAGGAGATGGTGTCCGGTGGCGGTGGAAGCGCCGACAAGGTACGACCCCTGCAACCCAACGAGATGTT
>CAUZJP010000117.1:0-4917 GCA_963580235.1 Candidatus Thalassarchaeaceae archaeon | reverse complement strand
GGATTCTTCAGCCTCTCTCTTGGGGAACTCCAAGGTAGTGTCAACGGCACCGCACAGAGCGATTGTGGTCTCTTTACCGAGTCGACTGCATCGGTCTCCTTCCAAGTGAGTCCTTTGGATGAGCAGGTCATCGACCAAGATGGAGATGGGATTCCCGACGAGGAGGATGACTGCGCTGACGGGGCTTCCTTCTCCTCATCCCCCACAACCGACTACGACGCTGATGGCTGCTACGACATCAGCGAGGACTTGGACGACGACAATGATGGGGTTGGTGATCCAATCGACAGTTGTCCGAAAGGGCAGACCGGTTGGCAATCAACGCCTACCAACGACCACGATGGTGATGGTTGCCGAGACATCGATGAAGATGACGATGACGACGGCGACGGCATTGCTGACTCTGAAGACCGCTGCCCAGGGTCACCATACGGCTGGACCTCTAACTTCGTGTCTGACTACGACCGCGACGGCTGCCGCGACTCAGATAGTGACCCTGATGATGACGACGACGGAATCATCGACGGGCTGGACAGTTGCCCCAAGGGAGTCATCGGTTGGATTCCAGACGCTTCAAACGACCGCGACTCCGATGGTTGCCGTGATTCCGACGAAGACACTGACGATGACAACGACAGCGTACCCGACACGAACGACACCTGTCCTCAAACGCTACCTGGATTCCTTGTCAATGAGTTTGGCTGCGCGGCATATGAATGGGATAGTGACAACGATGGTGTAATGGACGACACGGACCAGTGTGACGGTACTCCTCTTGGCCTTGTGGTCAATGAACAAGGATGTGCTGACTTGGATGGCGACGGAGTCTTCGCCAATGTCGACCAATGCCCGGACAGTCAGGACAGGTGGACAGCAGATGGGCTGGGGTGTACGGTAATCCAGTATCCAGTTCCATGGGACACAGGACCCTACTCAATCAACCCGATGGGGCGTGTTGGCCCGATGACAATCGCAACGACCAGCGGTACTTGGCAGATACAGAATGCGTGGGATGGGAATTCGACCTATCTCTTCATCTTCAACTACAAATCGAACAGTTACATGTCGAGCCTATGGGGTCAGAATGTCGGGAATCTTCTCGCCGCGACTCCGGACAACACTCACATCTTCTTCGGCTCCTATGACTCCGACTACGCCAATGACATCGCCGCCATGGAGAGCCGCGTGAACAACTGGCTCAACGCTCAGACTCAGGAGAAGCGGGAATCTTGGAATGGCCGCATTCGCTATGTCGACCAGAGGGCTGGGGAAGCCTCGGGGAGCATCAACGGAGTGATCAACGATTGGAACGCCTTCTACTATGCAATCGACCGGTTCCAGCGCTGGCGCCAAATAGGCAGCCTGTTCGACTGGCAAACTCAATCCTGTTGCTATAGATTGGATTACATAGCCAACGAGCCTGCAATGTTCAACAAGGAGTTCGAAGTCGAAAAACGACGCGAGGACCCCGCTATCACGACTGTTGATGTGTTCGTCGGTGAGCGACATTCCGGTGGATGGGGGGGTGGCTACACCACGAAGACGAGTGCCCTCCTTCCTGATGTCGCGACAATGGCCACCTTCAACACTCTCGAGGTCTTCTTGGAACATTCTTGCAGCGAACACAAGGACCGTTACGGTATCGATGACGATGGCGACGGTTCAGCCGACCGCTACGCTGGCTGCCACGAGTGGGACTACCTACACTACCTGAAAATTTGCGACGAGGACAACTCCAGCATCTGCGGCACGGAATTTGTCCGCTACATCACCACCTATGGGCGCGAAGGCAGGTGGATCACCGACATCTCACCTCTGCTCTGGATGGTCAAGAATGGTGGCAACCGCAGCTTCACCTATCAGGGAGCAAACGGAGGTTGGCTCAATGTCACCCTCATGTTCTCCACTTGGGATGATGACGGACTCCGCCCGACGCATGGCGAAAAGGCCTTTTCAGGTGGAAACTTCAACAGCGACTACAACAACGAATCGATGTATGACCGTCGTTACGATGTGAACACCTCAACCCAATGGGACAAGGTGGAAATCGCGGCGATTGTAACCGGCCACGGTTTCGGACAAGACCCGAACAACTGTGCCGAGTTCTGCAACCACGAACACAGGTTCTCGATGAACGGGAAGGATGTGACTCACGACTTCCCGGAGGCAGGCAACTCGAGCGTGGGAAGCGACCGGCAGGGGTGCCAGAAGTCAGTGGGTGACGGCACTGTGGCCAATCAGAAGGGCTCATGGCCGTATGGCAGAGCGGGCTGGTGTCCCGGACTTGACGTGGCTCCGTGGCTGCACGACATCACCGCCTGGGTGAACTGGGCTGGGCAGAACGAGATTCTCTATCAGGGGCTGTGGAATGGGCAGCAATACTCCGAGACTAGCAACAATCCCAACATCCGTACTCTGGTTTGGGTCATCTACTACGAAAACACCTCAACTGTAGGGGCCTCCTTCGTTGAAGTAGGGCAACCAAACGAAGGGCTGTCTGTTGTTGGTGAGCCGACTCAACTCGGCTCAAACGAGCCGTCTCCCACCGTCGGCATTGCCACCCGTGATGAAAATAATTGAGTGGTTCGCTTTCTGGGACTGGCCTCAATCGCCCCAAGGATGCCACTCACCGTCTCCATCCTTAATTCTGTAGAAGAACTGGCCCTCGGATTTCTTCCACTCGTACCCCTCGCTCTCAGAGATTTCGTAGTCACCGGTAAACTCCGGTGTGACAATCATCACCGGTTCTTCGTCAATCTCGTCCTCAATCTCCTGAAGAACCAGTGCGGTCTGGTTTTGAGTGGGGGGGAAGCCTTCTACATCAAGCGCATCATCAAGTTCAGCCCGAAGGCGCTCAAGACGGATGGCTTGGTGTGGCCCAAGTAACCGATACATCAGAGCCTCCTCGGCCCGTATCGCCACCTCTTCAATCTCCTCCTTGGTGGTGGCCTGTGTGAGTTCCTGTTCAAATCGGGAAACCCTCTCATTTCGGGTAACCAGACCATATGCCAACCATGAGGCTATTGGCAGGCCCGCCAAGACCCCTAGGAGGTCCCACATACTGAGACCCATTTGAGTTCCCGGAACGATCCACTCCCACGATTCGACCGGATGGTCGTTGGCATCCTTCGGGTCCGTCCCCGCCTCATCCTCGAGCAAATCGGAATAACCATCTTCGTCGTCATCTAGGTCCGCATTGTCTCCGGTGCCATCGCCGTCTGTGTCGAGCCACTCATTTGGATTGTTGATGAATGAGTCGTTTGCATCGGGATAGCCATCGTTGTCTCTGTCACCAGGGAAGGGGTCGGGAAAGTTTCCGTCAGGATTGTCTCCCAGCCCATCACCGTCAGCGTCTTCCCATTGAGTTGGGTCGTTGGGGAAGGCGTCCACAATTTGATTCCAACCATCAGCATCCCAGTCGTCAGCGGTTCCCAAACCGTCGCTAGGGACGGGGTCGATGGAATCGGGGATGCCATCGCCATCGGTGTCCGGGCAGGCCGTGAATTGAATTGTCGAATCACCAGCTTGCAATTCACAGTCATCGTTTGTATCGCTGACACCGTCACCATCGCTGTCTGGGCATCCGTAGCGGTCTATCGTCGAGGTACCACCGACCAACTGGCAGTCGTCATCGCCATCAAACAATCCGTCATTGTCCTGGTCGGAGCAGCCGAACCAATCTACGAACTCCGCATTATCAATCTTGAATCGGCTGGTTCCCGAAGCAGCATCACAGGAGTCTGGCTCGAATCCCAGGGGGTTGTCACCGTAGCCGTCACCATCCTGATTTCGCCATTGTGTACTATCCACGGGGAATGCATCGGCGCTCCCGATTGGGTGGGCAGATTGACCTCCGTCAGGGTTGGACCAGCCATCTCGGTCTTGGTCCGGGCAGCCTTGGCGGTCATAGGTGCTCGAGCCTTTTTGGTTAATGCAGTCGTCCCCGGTCTGGTCGTCGAAACCATCCCCGTCTCCGTCACTCCAGACCAAGGGGTCGTCTTGGTCGTAGTCGAACTCATCCGACCAACCGTCACCATCGCTGTCTGGACAACCATAGCGGTCCTCAGTCGAGGTGCCTGCAACCATGATGCATGCATCAGGCTGATTCCCTCTGCCTTGGTCTCCGAAGCCATCGCCATCAGTGTCTTCCCATTGAGTCGGATCACCTGGTAAATCATCACCGGAATCGGACCACCCATCGAGGTCAGCGTCACCACACCCATACAGGTCCTCGCTCGAACTACCGTGTTGGAAGGGGCAGTCGTCGAACGGAGCGATGGCGCCATCGTCTGATAGGGCTGAATCCTCGTAGCCGTCGTTGTCGTAGTCCCACGGCGAGGGGTCTGGAAGGAATGCATCTTTGACCCACTGCCCAAGACCTCGCTGCTCGCGGGTTCCATTGAGCGCCGGCTCTACCCAGTTGTCTCCGAGGCCATCTCCGTCAAGGTCTGACCATTGGGTCGGCTTCTGCATGAATGGGTCGAAAAGGTCGGATTGCCCATCTCTATCCAAGTCGGGGCAACCCCACCGATCCCTCCATGAGTCGCCCCAATAACCTGGGCAGTTATCAGGCCTCCATCCTTCGATTCTATCTCCGAATCCGTCATCGTCAAAATCATTGATTTGAGTTGGGTCGAATGGAGCGAAATCAAAGTCCTCTTCACTAATCCAATCTCCATCCTGATCTATGTGAGAGGTGAAAACTTGGTTAATCTGATGTAGATTGGCGACTGCCATGTCCAAGTCCCCATCACCATCAATATCTGCTATTGCAAGGTCCCAAGTGTCCAAACTGTCTGAACTCTGCCATATTGTTTTCGTGAAACTACCGTTTACATTCATTCTAATTCGATTCTTTGTTAGTCCGTAGTTTCCTTCAACCCAATCGAGGTCATTGTCTCCATCGATGTCAGATAG
>CAUZJP010000116.1:0-4946 GCA_963580235.1 Candidatus Thalassarchaeaceae archaeon | reverse complement strand
GCTTCAAACACCGTTCTCGACCCCGGTGGTGAGTGTTTGGACAGCAGCGGTATCGTCTGGATAAACATCTGGGTGGACAACGACGCCAAGCGCATTAGAATGAGAGTCAACAACGTCGAACCATTCATCATGGATGCGAAGGACCTCCGCTGGGAGCTGAACAATGATGGTATGAGCGGCGATGACGGGGGCAGTTTCGGCAATCGCTCAGAAGGGAATTTTGAATTCACCCCCTATCTAAATGGCCATTACACTCTGAGCGTATTCTTCCACAATTTGACCGACTACAACTTATCACAACATGACAACTTATCAGAGGGCGCCCCCCTTCTCACTGAAGGTCCGGTTCACATCGATTTTGACATCACCACAGAAGAGTCAAAGTTAGCCAACATCCCCTATGTGGGAAATTATGTGAATTCTGAGTCCACCAAAGAGGCCAAGATATCTGAGCGGGGGCAGAGGGTTTGCCTCTCTCTTCAGCAACTTGGCGCTTGGGGCTGGGGTCTCATGGGTGCGGAGTGGGCGGGTGGCCGAGAAACTGCGATGCTGACCGGCGGCTCGGCAGGTGTGCCAGCCTGGTGGATGGCTTTCATCTCACTATCAATGAGCATATTTTTCCTCTGTGTCCAATATCCACTGATGTATCGATTCTACCATGTTGACATAGATGACATGCTCAGCGAAAAGCAACTCCGTCGTGTCGTTCAGCGCGCCTTGGAACGGTGCGAAAAGCGACATCACATCGAGATTGATTGGGAAGAGTTCCGAATGCAAAAACGGCCCCTCTCAATCGATGTTCTAGTACCGTACGAGGCGTCCCAATCGGCCATTGTCACGAGGGAGCAAGTTCTCTCTGAGATGCTCAAGGAGATTCTCGCCGACTTCAAGGCCTTAGGAGAGACGACTCCACTCCAAGTCAATGCCAAGGCTGCAGGTTCGCACGCGGGCGCGGTTGAGATGGACAACCCCCTCCACCGAATTCTGGCAGAGGGGAGAAAGGATGTTGTATTACCCGAATTGTCGAGCGAGCGCCCCGCCTTCGTGCAGGACTACTCCGACTTCTTCGGTGGAATACACGCCACCGCCACCCTCGAGAAGCTTGTACTGGACTGTATCCAAGACTTCCTCACTCTCAATAAACTGCTTGACCGCGGTTGCTGGGCTGGAGTCGATGAGCATCAGGTACGGGTACGCCTGATCTATCGTCCTGATGTGAAATTCGCCTTCTTCAAGTTCAGCCAGTCATACGACGAGATTGAGCAGAAGGTGAGGGAACACCTCAAGAGGAATATCGGCGATCATTTCGAGAATCGGGAATTGATGGTCTCCTGCAGGAATGAAGTCTCCACTCTTGCGGACCGCTCCGGTGCGGGCCGCACTGAATCGGGAACCGGCGACCTGTCTGGCCAGGCGTTTGTCGCAAAGCAGGATGGCATTGCAGGAACAATCCTACAGACCAAGTTCATGGGTGACATTCTTTCATCAGTCGAATTTGTCGCGCACGAAAACAGGCAGCGGATTGACCGTTGGGGCTTTTGGGGATTGATTGTCTTCGTTTGGATTCCATTCATGGCATCCGGGGTGCTCGTCGGCGCGATGATGGGCTTGGTCGCTCGCATCCCCTTCCTGCGTGTGTTGACCGCCTGTTTCATCGGTGGTGCCGCAGCCTCAATCACTTGGGCCTACACCGCCGAAGGCATCATCGAAATCATGCACGCGCTAAACGCTGAATTGTTCATTCCGATTCTTATCGGAATCATTTTTGTCGCCGCAGTGATGCACATACGCACCAACAAGCGCCGCCGCGCACAAGTGCTGTTCAGTGACTCACTCGCCTTCTTCGGTGGCGATGCCGATGAGTCCGTTGAGTAGTTCTAGACTGAGACACCTGCATACCGGGCAGCGAGTTGCAGCCCAATGTAGTAGGCAACAATCGTCAGTCCGCAGGAAACCGCAAGTGCAGGCCAAAACTCAACCCCTCTCTGGATTAGCATTGGAAGTGAAATGAAGAGGACCAGTGAGGGAATAACCAGCCACAGAATACCGTTGGCGAAAGCGGCCACTTGTTGCGAGTCAGAGGTATCTCGGTAGAGCCAGATCATCGCCATGATGGACACCAGAGGAAGAGAGATAATCAACGCCCCAAGGAGTTCGTTCTTCTTTGCCACCTCACTCGCACCCACGATCAAACCTCCCGAGAGCAAGGCGCGAATTGCAAATTGCATCCAAGCCATGTGTGGGCCGCGCATAGGGCACTCCCTTGACTTGTCGGCTTCAGAGAGAGAATTCCTTCGTCTTCTCGACCAAGTTCATGCCACGCACGCGGAAGATACCGAAGGGGACGACGGCGACGCTCGCGACGACAACGCCAACCGCTGTTAACACCGCGATGTCCCATTGGACTGGAAAACTCATCATGAACGCCCAGTTGCTGAACGAAGCACCTAGGGCCTCAGCTGCTGCGATTGAGGCGACAGCCCCAACCACACCACCGATGACTCCGATAACCAGATGCTCGAACAACATGATAGTTACCAGTCGAGAAGAAGATGCTCCGAGGGTGCGAAGAGTTGCAAACTCGGTGTCGTGTTCGGTGATGTTGATCATCAGGGTGTTGATGAGCACTGCAATGGCAATCAATGCACCGAAGAAGATGAACGAATTGAAAATCTCTTTGTTCATCTCCCATGCTTCATCCACCATATCCTCCTGAGTCTGCTTGTCAATGGTTGAGGTGATTCCTCCGATTTGACTCAGACTAGAGTCGTTCACGATGTCAGCGTCACCAATGTTTCGTAGATAGAGTATGTTGTGAGCATTCTCGCCAATCACACCTGTTCCATCCAGCATATCGTCATGATGTACCCATACAGAACGCTGCATCTCGTCAACAACCCCAACAATCTTGAATTCAAAGGCCGTGATTCCCAATCTCACTTCAATCACATCTCCGACATTCCATTCGAGGAATTTGTTGACACCCATGTCAACCACGACTTCAGATATGGCAGCACCCGGAGTCGGGAGTGAACCTTCGACCAATCTGGATGCGTGCATGGTTCCCACTCCGTCCTCACTGAATCCCTCCATCGCGTTGAGTATCATCATGCGATTGTCTCCCGAGGCATTGATTTGAACTTGCAGTGCCCACTCTGCTTCGTAGGAAGCATTGTTTTCCTCAGTCCAAGTCCGCAATTCCTGATTGTCAAGTGGATTCAACCCAACCTGCATGTCCCAAGTCTCCGCATCGTTGGCTTCGGTCATCCAACCCAACATGCCCTCTGTTACCATCATCATCCCACTCACAATTATCAGAGAGAGCCCAAGTCCGAGAACGGTCATCAATAGACGTCCGGGGTTTCGGAATGTGGATCGGAATCCAAGTCCGATTGAGGGGGGCAAACCGCTGGTAGCCCAGGCTACGAAGGGATTTGGCTTGGCTCCTGCCTGATTCCTCATCACCTCAAGGGGGGAAATCCTGATGGCCTTGCGAGCGGGCAACATTCCAAACAGAAGTAGAATAGCCAGAACCGAAATCAGCACCCCTAGACCAACATCGTTGTGATGGTTGACAACGACAACGGGAATCCCTGCAAGGAAGTCAAAGTACCAAGCCGTGAATGCGGTTGAAAAGTATCGGCCCAGCAATAGTCCAATTGCACCCCCAACAAGACCATGGAAGGCTGGTATCGTGAGATACGACATCAACAGAGCCGGAGATTTCACTCCAATGGTTCGCAATACAGCAATCTCTCTGCTCTGACGCTTGACGAGCCGCTCAAGGCTGATGCTCATCACAAGAGCGGAGATTCCAGACAGCATGATCAGAAACACTGGGACGAACTTCTTGTTTCCCTCTAGGTCCTGACGCATTGCCTCAACACTCCAGATGCTGCTGCGGTCAGTGGTCTGGACCTTGTCAATCCCCTGATTTCCCAATTCGTCGTCAAGACTGGCGCGCAATTGGTTAAGTTCCTCACCCTCGTTACTTGTCGTGTCCAGAAGGTCGTGGTTTGGAGTACCTTTGACATCAATCAGCATCGAGTTGCGAAGATTGGTTTCCAAGCCAAGGTGACTCAGAAGCTCCTCAACTGGCATGTATACAACTGCGAGACTCCCCAACGCCATTACCAACTCCCCATCATCAACGGTGTAGAACAGGTGATTGGGGTGGTTGGCATATCCTGTGACATTGAAGGAAATCTCTTCACCACCCAAAACCATCGTTACTTGATCTCCTGTTTGGATTCCCAGATGAGTTACCATGTTCTTGTCAATCACTAGTTCACCAGATCCTTCGGCCATCTCGCCAGAACCGTCTGCGAACCAGGGAATGCTGACTCGTGCACCTGAAACGAATCCGTGGGCAATCAGAGTGATATGGTCACCTGCCGGAGTGATGAACTCCTCTCGATGGGTGTAGTGAGTGTCACACCTGTTGATCGCGAGATTAGTGCCTGAATATTCTACAGTCACATTGTCACATGCCGCCATCATTTCAGATTCATTGTATGACCAACCGGGAAGAGCGCTGACCACCACATCAGCAAGGTTGGTTTCGCTGTAGAAGTCGTCATAGACCAGTTCGGCATTTCTGGAATGCTCCCACATCATGACGCAGAGCGAACTCGTCAAAATGACGAGGATCATGAACAGGGCACTCAGCATACCGCCGCGCATCTGACTGCGCACCAACCGCTTGACCAAGAGCCACATCGGAACTACCCCTACGCCTCTTCTTCACCTGATTCTGTTTCCAATGTGCCCGAGACTACACCGGCAATCATGCCGCCAACTGCCTTCGCCGCCTTCTCCACTGCACCGACTGCGGCTCCAGCCACAGCCTCAGCGGTGTCCATAGTGGCGTGAAGGGTCGCTCGCCCCCCCGGCTCATCTCTGATCAGTTTCCCTGAGTCGATGTGGATGACTCGAGTTGCATACTT
>CAUZJP010000115.1:0-4984 GCA_963580235.1 Candidatus Thalassarchaeaceae archaeon | reverse complement strand
CCGGAAACAGTTCTGAGGCAGTTTTCGCACCCCATGTCGTCGAACTTCACACAGCCACCTGGTGCGTTCCTTGCAGGACAGCCGAGCGGGAGGTCGGGGAGTTGGGGCAGTGGTGGCCCGCAGTTCTGGCGATTTCTCACCATTCATCGCTGAACAGCCCTGATGAGTTGGCAACCGAGCAGAGCGCGGCGCTGAAGGAATACTACGGCTTCGACGGCTATCCGACTCTACTCGTCGATGGGCATTGGACTCTCAGGGGTGAGGCACAATCAGTGGACCTGCAAGACCTTCTCACCAACTTGAGCCAGACGGGATTACAGGACTCCTCCTCGGGGCTCAACTTGAGTTGGCAGCGAGTTGGAAGCGGTGTTTCCGCGAATTGGACTTACTCAGCGGATGGGGCTCACACCCTCGACCTTCTCGTCGTTCACGATGGAGTCGATTGGCCGAACACGGCTGCGACCCTCGACGACGTCGTCACCGGCGGCGTAACCAACCTCTCGATGAACGGGACGGCCGAATTCGAAGTCAATTCGACAGGCGGCAACCCTCGACTCGTCGCCATCATCCGAGTGGCTGGGGAACCGGTCACGGAACCGGGCACGGACACTCCCTTTGCTGGCACCCTCCAGAACAGTTGGAGCCCTCCCTCCGAAAGCCGTACCCTGTCGGGAAAGACGGTCTTCACAGTCACCCTCGTACTCGTGGGACTGGCATTGATTCCAATGCGTCACACCCTTCCCGTACTGTGGCGGAAAAGACCCCCCATTTCGACTACTCTCGAAGAAGAGTGACGCTCTCGTATCCCGATGGCCTTATGAGAGAGGCGAAGGTCGGCCGCACACAGACATAGTCTGTGGTTGAGAGTCATGGTTGAGCCTATTCGTCCCCACACCCGATTCGAGAAGGCCCGCATCGTCGGAGCCCGAGCGTTGCAAATCAGCATGGGCGCTCCGCTCTATGTCACCGAAGAGGAGTTGCGAGAGAGCTTCCGCGGCGAACTCATCTCACTCTACGGTGTCGAAGAGGTCAACATCCGCTTCGTTCTCGACCCTCTCAAGATTGCCACCCTCGAGTACGAGAAGCACTTGATTCCAATCGACGTCGACCCACACCTTGACTGATTCCCGAGAGAAATCAGTCGACGGTGATGAGCATCGCCACGGCATTTCCACCGCCGAGACAAATCGTTGCAATTCCCCTTCCGCCACCATTTCTCTGCAGGGCGTTAATCAGTGTCATCAGCAATCTTGTACCAGTTGCACCGAGTGGATGGCCGATTGCCACCGCACCGCCATGAGGATTGAATTTCTCATCTACGATTCCCAACTGCTTGGCCACCGCGCATGAAGCGGATGCGAACGCCTCGTTATGTTCGACGAAATCGATGTCGTCGATGGTCAGCCCGTTGCGCTCAAGCAGGGTCTCGACAGCAGGAATCGGTGCCACCATCACCCTTCCCGGTTCGACGCCACTCGTCGTCTGGTCGACAATCCGCGCAAGAATGGGCCACCCCTCCTTCTCGGCCCGCTCTCGGGAAGCCACCAGAACAGCTGAAGCCCCGTCGGAGAGTTGGCTCGCATTGCCGGCTGTGACCTGCCCGTCCTCTTGGAAGACAGGAGAGAGTTCCGCAAGCTCATCTGCGTCGGTGCCAGCCCGTATTCCCTCATCCTTCGTGACTATGACTTCGTTGCCATCTCGGTCGACCCCCTCTAACGGAAAAGCCTCCCACTCCATCCAACTAGCCTCCCACGCCTGGTCGGCTAACCTGTGTGAGCGAGCGGAAAACGCGTCGGCCTCCTCTCTTGAGATGTCAAATTCGCAGGCGATGTTTTCGCCGGTGATGCCCATGTGCTCGTCGTTGTAGGCGTCCCAGAGACCGTCGTGCAGCAAGATGCTCTGCATCTCACCGTATTCGTCCCGTCCTGTCTTTTGGGCGAAATGTGGGGCGTTTGACATTGATTCCATGCCGCCGGCGACTACCACCTCGTATTCGCCGGCGCGAATCGCTGATGCGGCGATCATCGCCGCCTTCAGACTTGAGCCGCAGACCTTGTTCACCGTCAGGCAGGGAGTTGCATAGGGGAGACCTGCGAAGATGGCGACCTGTCGAGCCGGCGCCTGACCTGCACCAGCCTGTAGCACATGGCCGAAGATGAGTTCGTCGACGATGCCGGAATCGGCCTCGATTCCAGCCCGTTGGAGCAGTTCCATGACTGCGACCGCACCGAGTTGTGTGGCCGAGTGAGAGCGCAGGACGCCCCTGAATTTCCCGACCGGAGTACGGGCGACAGCACAGATGACTGGCTCAGTCATTGAAGCGAGGGTTTAGCCCCCCCTCTTTCAAGACTCGCCCGTGAAGCCGTAGAAGTGAGGCTGGCGCAAATTGGGAAGCGCCTCCTTCTTCATGAGCAGCGTACGTACCGCCCAGAGGTCGACAAAGATGCGATATCGCGTAGTCATGTCGAGGTAGTCCACCCCCGATGAGCCTCCAGTCCCGATGCGTCTGCCGATGATGCGCTCGACCATTCGAGCGTGGGAAGTGCGCCATAGCAGCATGGCCTCCTCCAACGCGACCACCGCATCGATGAGAGTCCTCGGCCAGGCGAGAAGTGGCAACTCCCTGTACGACTCGATGAACAGCAGTCCGGCTCGAGCCCTGTTCACTATACCATCCGGCATCAGGTAGTCTCTGGCACTCTCTGCAGCGATGGTAAAGCGCTCTTCGATGGCCGACATGTCCTGCACACCCTGCTCTTGCAGTCGAGCCATCGCAGCCTCTGAAAGCCTATCTTGGCCGGCGAGATACTCCTCGATGAACTCCTGAACCACCTGTTCGTCACCAGCGTCGCCAACCATCGAGCCTTGAATCGGAGTCCTGAGCAGCCAGCGGTTGACAGCCGCGGCGAGAGAGGTCGCCTCGGCGGCGCCCTCCAACTGGGCCAGAACCCCCTTGTCGCGGTCTGAACCGTGGGCTAACTTGCGGAAGTGGGCCAGCGGGTCCATCTCTGAGACTCGGTCGGCATCATCCAAACCGAGGATGATCTCCAATTCCCTCATCTGGAACGATTCGAAGCCCGAGGCGGTGCCGAGCCCATCTCGGAAGGCGAGGAAGTCTTGGGGAGTGAGAGTCTCCATGACCTTCCATTGGTTGGCCATCAGGCGGAATATTTCGGTCACCCGTTCCATGTGGTGGACTGCCTTTGGAATATCGGCTTCGGGAACCAGAGACTGGTCGAGTATGTCTCGCACCGCTCTCAGTTCGGAGATGATGAGTTTGAACCACAACTCAAACGATTGGTGGACGATGACGAAGTGCAGTTCGTCGTTGGTCAGCGACTCGTCACCCTGCAGAGAGAGCAACTCGTGCAGATTCAGATAGTCCGCATAGGTTCGATTTCCTCCACCGCTGTCGTCTCCGCCCATGCCCCGTCGAGCCGCCCCGACGCTTAACGAATCTCCCCCGGGCCCACTCTGTGAGGAAAGACACCCGTCATGCTCATTTAGTGGACCCATCAGCCGTCCCTAATGGCCGACACCTCCGGACTTCTCTCTTCTTGGCTCGCGGACTACGACCGCGACAAAATCACGGTTGGCGTCGTGGCTTCCCACTCCTCCCTCCAAATCCTCCATGGCGCTCGCGCCGAGGGCTTCCGAACTCTCGGAATTGCAGTTGGCGAGGACCGTCGCAAAATCTACAAGGCGTTCCCCGGCGCCGAGCCGGATGAGTGGCTGATCCTCGATGATTACAAGGAGATGCTAGACAGAGCAGAATGGTTTCGAGAGCGAAATGTCATCGTGATTCCACACGGCTCGCTGGTAGAGTATCTCGGTGCAGACAATTTCATTGATTTGCAAGTGCCAACTTTCGGAAATCGTAGGATTCTGAAGTGGGAGTCCAGCCGCGAGGCGCAGCGGGAGTGGTTGGAGTTAGGTGGTTTGTCAATGCCGAAGGTGATTGAGGACCCGCACGACATCGATGGTCCGGTGATTGTCAAGTACGCAGGAGCGAAAGGTGGCAGAGGCTACTTCATCGCCAGAAATTTCAGGGATTTCCGCAGAAATGTCGATTTGGAAGAACATTTCACAATCCAAGAGTACATTTTGGGAACTCGTTACTACATGCAGTTTTACTTCGACCCGATTCCCGACGACGGCTACCAGGTTGACGGCATGGGTTCACACGATGGAGAGCAACTCGGCCGCCTTGAGTTGCTGACGATTGACAGACGGGATGAGGCGAATGTCGACGAATTCTACAAGTTGGGTTCTCTACGAGATTTACGAGAGATGAACATCGAGCCTTCTTTTGTGGTGACTGGAAACGCAGAGGTCGTACTGAGAGAATCACTCCTCCCCGAAGCGTTCGTTCTCGCCGAGGCTGCGGTCGCCTCCTCACTTGAGTTGGAAGAAGACTCGAGAGGGATGGTTGGGCCATTCTGTTTAGAGTGCATTGTTACCGACCAACTTGAGTTCCGAGTGTTTGAGGTGTCAGCAAGAATAGTCGCTGGAAGCAATGTCAGCATCGGTGGTTCACCCTATACCAATGTCAACGAGTTAGACATGAGTGTTGGACGCAGAATCGCTCGCAGCCTCCGCAAGGCACTCGAAAAAGACCGACTCGAAGAGATCCTCAGCTGAAGACGCCGTGGTCTTCCAAGACCTGCACATTTCCTGGCGGAAGACAGGCGAGCACATCGTCTTGAACGATGCCCGTCGCCTTTGCGACCTTGTTGGCGAGCGCCTCCTTCTTGACAGTGCCCGGCCCAATCCTGAGCCACCGCTCGCACCAATTCGTCACAGCCTCATGAGTCCCGGTTAGAGGCAACGCGATACCATTGATGACCGCCATTCCGAGCGTCATCTCCATCTTCATGTCCTTCAGATAGTTGCGCTTTCCGCGCACAATCCAAGCACCGCGCGCCAACGCCTCGCCAGTTTCGGCAGTCTTGGAGACTTGGGTCGGTTCCACCCAGAAGGCAGT
>CAUZJP010000114.1:0-4986 GCA_963580235.1 Candidatus Thalassarchaeaceae archaeon | reverse complement strand
ACCTCCTGGGGATGTTTGAACCGACGCATCCCGGTCTCCTCGAGTGGGTTAATGCTGACAATTGAGCCACCATTGCGTTTGCAACTAGCCAGCGCGCTCAGCATGCGAGGGTGGTTAGTACCAGGGTTCTGACCGATGACCAGAATCAGGTCTGCCTTGTCGAAGCAGGAGAGCCGAACGGTTCCCTTACCGATGCCGATAACCGGGGTGAGTGCGTAACCACTCGATTCGTGGCACATGTTTGAGCAGTCTGGAAGGTTGTTGGTGCCAATCTGGCGTGCGAGCGTACCCCAGAGGAATGCCGCCTCGTTAGAGGTCCGCCCACTGGTATATAGCACGGCTTCGTTTGCAGAGTTCAGATTCTTGACAGCATTGGAAATCATTCCGAACGCATTCTGCCAGGAGATTGGTTCGTAGTGGTCAGAGCCATCTCGAAGCACCATCGGCTGGGTGAGTCTACCCTGTTTGTCGAGCCACATGTCGGGTTGTTCCGAGAGTGATATCACCGAATGCTCAGCGAAGAAGGCGGGGGTGACCCGCTTTCTCGTCGCCTCGGTCGCGAACGCCTTGGCCCCATTCTCACAGAATTCAAAGCCGCTCCGATGACCATCAGGGTCAGGCCAAGCGCATCCGGGACAGTCGTAACCGTCGAACTTGTTGACAGTCCGCATCGCACCCCAAGTACGCCGCAGCCCGGCTTCGCTCAGGCCTATTCCAAATGACTTGGAAATGCCGGCAAATCCGGCTGCTACCTGCTTCGGCTTACCGACCTTGAGCCGTTCCTCCTGCTTCGGGGTGGTCGCCCGAGTCTCTCGTTTTCCCATCACCCTCGCCTGCCCGATACGTTACCTGCTCTAATCGCTTGCCGCCGATGTGCCCCGAACAAGCTCAATCATCTAGAAGCCTCCAAGCACCGGTGTGGACATTGAACCGGTCACTGCGGAGGAATCCAATCAAGGTAATCCCGCTCGCCCGGGCTGCATCAACAGCCATCGTGGTGGGTGCTCCCAAGCCAGCCACGGCTGGGATTCCAGCGTACGCAGCCTTCTGAATCAATTCGTAGCCGATTCGCCCCGAAAGCATGAGCACCTCGTTTTCAGCCGGAAGTGAAGATGTCAACAATCGGGAACCGACCAACTTGTCGAGTGCATTGTGGCGCCCGACATCCTCCTTGATGCCAGTAAGCCGACCACCGTCATCGAACATAGCGGCAGCGTGGAGGCCTCCTGTTCTCTGGAAAACCGGCTGAGACGAGGATAGCATGTCTGGAAGCAGCATCAGAAGTTTGGGGGATAGCCACGGATCACCCGAGAGTGCCAGTCGGCTAGGAATGTCGAATTGCTCCAGGGTCTCCCGCCCACATAGACCACAGCCCGAAGAAATGGGGAATGGACGCACGAATTGAGCCAGGTCATCAACGCAGCCCGCAACCAATTCCACCGTCACGGAGTCACCTTCAGTTGAACATGACAATACATCTGCCCTAGACCGAATGATGCCCTCTGAAAGGAGCCAGCCAATTGCGAGTTCGACTTCATCACCCGGAGTCCTCATGGTTACTGCTAGTTTTCGCGTAACCCCTTCCATCCGGACATTGATATTGAGTGCAAGTTCCTTAACGAGTGAATCCTTACTTATATTGAGTTTGCCTTCTTCCCAACGCTGGACTGGCATCTCGCTCGCCCCGTCCTCTGTCATGTCCATGGCATGACACAACCATGCGATGAACGCTTCGGGAACTAAAGTTCCCGTATCAATTGGTTGAAAACGGTCGGGCGTTTCGTAGTATCTGTGTCTGACCTCCATCTTGACCTCGCCGAGAGACTTGTCGACTCTGGGCTCGATAGCAAAGAGGCACGGGTTATTCTGACTCTAGCCACCGGCTCTCCGTTGAAGGCCAGTGAAATCGGCACACTGGTCGGAATAACTCGTATGGATGCCTACAACACTCTCCGCAGATTACAGGATTCCGGCTTGGTGATGGCCACTGTCGACAAGCCGATGCGATTCACCGGTCTCTCGATTGAGGATGTGTTTCAGCACCTCATCCATCGGGAGGAACAGGAACTACGCCGACTGAAGGCGCACCTCGATGAGTATTCGGAGGAATCCAGTAGCTCAAGCTCAAGCCAATCTCGTCCGACGCAGAAAGAGGCGACGTTTAGTGTCATCAAGGAGCGGAGCCACATTCACGCTGCGATGGAGAGATTGATCGAGGACGCTGAACGGGATATCTGGTTGCTCCTTGGAAGGTGGGGAATCCTCCACCTCGTGAAAACTGGTGCACTCACCGCAGCAAATGACGCTGCTCGCCGCGGCGTCACTGTCAGAGTCCTTGCAACTCTGGACAAGAAGACGCTGAAATTCTTTGAGCAACTAGATGACGCCATCGAAATTCGCCACAGTGATGCAGTCTCTATGCATGGCCTTACGATAGACGGAGAGGTCGCAATCCAGAGTGTCTCACTGGAGACAAACCCAGTGGGCCGTGGTAAGGATGATGCTGCACTGGTAATCGAAGCGCATGATTTCCTGTCAGCCCACACCGACCTCGTCGAGTCAACTTGGAAGGGTGCCACCGCCTACTCAAGCGCCGCATCGAGAATCGAAAAGGGAGAAATCGTCGAACCTCTCCGAGTTAGCCTTGGGGACGGCTCCTTCTATCGCCGACTCAAGGAGTTGATTGCAACAGACATCTCAGACCAACACCCAGACAGTGTTGGCTGGACTAATGCCATCCTCCGCAGTGGGGATCGAGTCATCAGTCAGGAGCCTAGCCTGCCTGCCTTCGAAGTACTCGGCATAGACACCAGTGAGTTGATGCGCAACATCGGACGGAGAATTGGCGAAGAGATCGCTACGGAACTCAGCGAAATTCAGGAAGATGAGGAGTTCTGGAACCAACTTGTAATCGAATGGCGAAAAATGGGCATGGGGAAACTGATTCTCGAAGGTGACCCGATAAAAGTCGTCAGAGTAGAGGATGCTGGCTCGTGTGGAAATGCGCCGGAATTCGGAGGCCCATTCTGCCATCTCGATGAAGGTATTCTCGAGGGAATCATCCGACATCGCTTCGGAGTCCACGCTACAGCGGTCGAAAGAGAATGCATTTCGTCCGGACAAGACCACTGCCACTTCGACATCGTGTTCAATGAAAACGACGCATGAGTTAATGAATGACGGACATGGAGGAGGAATCAATGGATTGCCCGGCAGATGCAGGCTTACTCGCGCAAGGTGTGGCGAACGATGAGGTGTTCGATGTCGTGCCAGTCAACCTCATCATCACAGAATACGCACATCGCAAACTACAGGAAATTCTGAACTTCGAGCCAGGCGATGTGGTGCTTACAGTCACCATCCACAGAGGTGGTTGCTCGGGTTATCTGTACGACATGCAAATCATCGACCGCCCCGAAGGTGAGGGATACCAATTCGAAGATATCGACGGCATCCCTGTCGCCATATCCGACTTCGACAGTAGTCTTCTCTCCGGCATCGTGGTCAACTATCAGGATACATTGATGGGCGGCGGATTCAAGATTGAAAATCCGAACGCCGACAAGGAGTGCGGTTGTGGCAAATCCTTCGGCTGAATGGTAATCTCAACTCATCTAGAGAATCCCCCGACTCGTTCGACGGGGCAACTCACTCCTCGCCAGTTGAAGGTGGATTCATCCTTGCTGGTTTCTTTGGCGGAAGAGTCACCACTCCCTCCTCAACTAGTGATGGGAGCGCCATCAGATCCTCAAAACGAATTGTCGCCTCAAGCGATTGTTGTGGGAAACGATAGTCATTTTCGAAGAATTCTCTCAACATGCATATCAAACGTAGACTGAGACTGCCATCGCGGGTTCTTGTGAAAGAGTACAACTCCGGCTCCTCATCGTCGATGATGCGCAGGTGAAATCCATCCCTAATGCCCTTTGCTCGCTTCGCGGCGGCCCACTCCACCAAGGCCCCCACGATGGTTGCGGTATAGAGGACAACCAGTATCGAGATTGCGAATATGATTGGGTCATGCAGGCCTACCCCGGGGTGTGTCACAGTGAGGAAAACCTGCCGGGTGAGTAGCAAGAGCAATCCTAAGCCGACGATAGGGGCGAGCAAATCCTGCAGAATCGCGTCGAGTGGAATGAGCCTGCGCTGGGCATTGTCAGCAAACGCCAGCTCTCCATCGATTGCCACTGCGGTCACTATCGCCACACAAGCAAGAACCAAGTAGACTCCCGCCGCCACTACCAGCGCCAACATGTCTGGGAGGCTGAGGTAGTGGACGACCAGATAGGCAAAGAGGCCGAGGAAAACAGTGGTCGGCATCCTGTGCAAGCCACGGATGTAGGCGTCACCTTTCTTGGCATCTCGGTCCAACTTCGGCACACCAATCAACTGCCAGTTCGTGATTTTCTTTATCATCTTGACAATCCCTGCCAGTAGTCCGAGGTCAACCATCACCCACTCAGTGAGCCTGAGCAGAGGCACGAGTGGCAGAATCAGGAAGACCGCGAATATGGAAAGGACAGGCCACAGAATCATCGATGGAAGAAGGAGGAAATGAGGTAGGCTCAACGGGTAGAGGAGGTCGCTCTCCAATCTGCCCTGTTCAATTTCAGACAACTCCCACCTTCTCGCCGCCTTGTCCAGACTCGCCCTGAAAATCTGCAGCGGGTAACCGTGGTCGAGGATGCCCTGAACCATTTTCCGGTAATCATGATGAGACTTTGAGCGCAGAAGACGCTTCCTCCAAAGCCGTTGGGCCGGCACTGACAGGAGCATCGGGGCTAGCAGGAGACCAAGCACCATTGCGAGCACTGTCGGGTCATCTGTTGACCATATCACGGTTGACCGGCGGCGACTGACACTCATGAAGCGAGCGGTCACTCCCCGCCTAGAGTGACTATTCGCCCTAGAATGAGGTGAATCGACACGGGTCCGAAGGCGTGGCTGTCCGTCGTTGCGAGTGGATCCGGATTGTCGCCCTCAAGA
>CAUZJP010000113.1:0-4987 GCA_963580235.1 Candidatus Thalassarchaeaceae archaeon | reverse complement strand
TCACGCAGATGTCGGCGAGGAAGGCCTTCACCGCTCCGGCACTCTTGCCGGTCAGCGCGGTCTTTGCGACCTCGGCGAGAGTCTCTTCGTCATCGACTTTGATGCTGTGATTTCCCAACAGGTCAACAGCTCTCTCGCAAGCGAGGCGGAAGCCCTCACAGATGACGGTAGGGTGAACATTCTGGTCGATGAGGTCCTCGCTTCGCTTGAGCAACTCGCCTGCAATCACGACAGCAGTAGTAGTGCCATCGTGGCAGTGCTGCTCCTGAGTCTTGGCGACTTCGATAATCATCTTCGCAGCGGGGTGCTCGATGTCCATCTCCTTGAGAATCGTCGCACCATCGTTGGTGATGACTACATCGCCCATCGAATCGACGAGCATCTTGTCCATCCCCTTTGGGCCGAGTGTCGTTCGAACCGCATCAGCGACTGCCTTAGCAGCGGCGATGTTGTTGCTTTGGGCACTCTTTCCTCGAGTGCGGTCAGTTCCTTCCTTCAGAATGAAAATCGGTGCTTGTCCCCCATACATTGTGTCCCACATCCCCTTGCGCTCCTTAGGAGCGAAGCCGCCGACCCGAAGCCCCCTCTTAAGGCCGACTCAAACCCGCCAAGAGCAAGAATTGGTGGACCTTCCTTCAGAACACGCCTTCACGAAGGACACCAAGCACACAAAGACACTGATTACCGCCCTCTAAGGGGGCGATTTCTGCCGGCTGGTGTTCAGTCCAGGCCCTTCTGCTGTCGATATTCGTGGCCGTAGTGAGCCCACTGCTCCATCGTCCAACCATTGGGCATTCCACCGGGCGGAAGTTCTGCTGCTCCCTCGGGGAGATTAACGGCTGGCGGAGATACCGCAGGGGGTGAGGCGGCTGGCGGGGAGCCGGCAGGGGGCGAGACAGATGGTGGAGAGGCCACTGTAGGGGTGACCTGTTGCTCAAAGAGAGGGGCAGCCCCCCCGTAGGGTGAGTTGGCGACCGCGTCTGTGGAGGGAAGCGGGGGAGATTCGGGAACGGTCGGGGCTTCTGGAACGCTTGGAGCGTCGGGTACACTTCCGTATGTTGCCTCAAGTTGGCTTTGGTAGCCGGCCAAGGTGGAAATCTCCTCCTCTTCGCGGTTGGTTGACAGCACGACTTGAACGAGAACCACAATCAGCCCGATTGAGACCAGCCCTCCGAAGATGAAGGCCAACCAAGTGCCAAGCCCAAATCCAGCTTCAGCTTCGGCGTTTGAGCCATCGAGCAAACTTGAATCGCGAATGACCTTGACCTGCAACACGGTACTTGCAACATCGTCGTCGCCAGTTGCCGACACGGTGATGTTGAACACCATCTCATCATCAGGGAGGTTGATGAATTGGGTCTCGGTAAGAGAGAATTTGATTGAAGCCGTCCGCAGGTCGTCGGAGTTGAGAACGAATGATGTGTCGCCAGACTTAACGCGCACGCCGGCGTAATTGCGCGCCTCACCAGGATCGACATCTAGTCGAATCAACTGACTGTTCGTAGGATGCCTGTTGTGGACTGATACATTGACATAAATCCAGCCATCACTGTCGAGCACGACCATTTCGCCTGGTGTAAGTTCAAGCCACCCCTGAGAACCAACTTGGAAAAAGGCCTCTCCGGAACCCCCCGCAGAGCCGCCAGATTGGCTCGATGTGGCGGTCACGACCAACTTCAGCAGACCGAATGTGCCCTCGTCGAACCAGTACTCAATCGTGATGTTGACAGAGGCCCCCTTATCCACAGATGGAGGAGAGTCAGGGTTGTACTGATTATTGGAGATGATGACGGCATTCATTCCGGCTGGAACATCTAGGACGATGGTGAATTCGTCAAAGCCGTTGCCGTTGTTCGTAACCTCAAACGAAGCGGTCTTTGGGTCGGCGCCGCCAACGAAGGATTGCCCTGTCATGTCAAGGTCGGAAACATCGATGAAATATGTGTCCTCGACCACCAACTCGACTTGAGTTGTGACGAAATAGGTCGGGTCCGCCTGCGAGGTCGCCTTCACTATGACAAAGTAGGTGTCTGCCCGGAGGCCGTAGGGCATCGGCAGAATGACGAGTACTGTGCTGCTGTCTCCGAATGCCCCGACCTCTTCTGACACGGGTTGGCTCATTCTAGCCTCGAGGCGCCAGTCGGCGGTCAACTCCAAGTCGTAACGGTCGTCTGCGTTGCCGTTGTTCACCAGGTCGATTTCTATCGTTCGCGTGCGCCTGTCAGCCTGAGCGCTGATGACGCTCTCTGAAGGAATGAGTTCCAGATTGTGCGCCTGAGGCGTGCTCAAGGTGAGTTTCTTCGACATCTGTGCATTTGCAGGCGATTGGCCTTGTGCGACGATTGTGACCTCAGTAATTCCGGGGCCGACCTCGGCAGGAGCAGTGAACTCGGCCCAGAAGTCCCTCGACTCCGCCTTCTGCAGCTGCATGTAGGTAATCTGTGAACCATTCACCGAAGCGTCCAGGAAGCGGATGTTCTGAGTGCTCCACTCTGTTCTGTCGAAGTAGGCGTTGAGGTTCCAGTAGGCCATTTGATTACCGGTGTTGGTCAATGTCAACTTCACCAATCCACTCTCACTCGGCAGAAGATCCGCAGCGATATTGTTGCCGATGTATTTGATGTTCACACTGTAGGAGGCAGCGACCGAGAGAGGGATGTTCATAGTCGCCTTCACGGAACCGACATAGGCGTCAGTGAAGTTGACGGTCCAGTTCAAATCCTCGACATTAGAGCCGGCGGGGATTGTCAGATTGATCCAGAATTCGGTCGTCGCACCATAGGGTAGCGGGTTGAGAGGGACACTGTAGTCGTGGTCGTTGATGTTGTCCGAATCGATGCGTATCGGTGAGTGGAAGTTCATCCATGTATCATTGTCGATGTTGGCAGTGATGCGGACACTCTTCGACTTGTAGCCGTTGTTGGTCAAGAAGCAGTGCAGTGATGGCGGTAGTGGGTCTGCTGGAATTACGATGTAGCCGGTCTCGGGATTATCGCAGTCCAAGGTGATGGTGTAGTCCTCGACCTTCTCGACACCGAACATCAACCACTGGTCGAGGTGGAAGCCAGCGGTTGCTCCGCTGTTGTCACTCGTGAAGTGATAACCGAGGCTGAAGGCGGAGGTCGCAAGATTACCTCCGGTCATGTTCCAAATGACGCGAGTCCAATCGTCGGTCGTGCCACTGATGCCGGCGTTTGATAGATTCACACCACCGACGGATGTGCCGCTGGAGGTCGCACCGAACACAACTTCGTCATTGCCCCCCAGACCTCCGTAGGCGAGGGTGGTCAACTGCATTGAGAGATAGTCGTAACCTTGCATGGAGACGCGGCAGAACGGATAGCCATAGAGGAGGGTTATGTCATTGTCCAAGATACCGTATCCAAGCCCGTGACCAGGGTCGTCGCAACCGGTGCCCTGTGGGACAAACCAACCCCAGATCAACCAGTCATTCGCCATGCTTTCGTAATTCTGAAGGGGGACAGAGTGACGCCAGTGCTTGGTTCCATCTGCACTAGAGGAATTGTCGAGTCTCCACGGACCGTAGCCATCCTGCGTGTTGGTTCCCGCTTCATACCCTATCGAGGCGAATACGGGATTGTTGTAGCCCAAACCGCCGGTGCAGGATTGGCAAGCACCTCTATCCATCTGGTCGTAGGCGATTGCAATTGGAAGATTTTTATCGAAGACATCGTTTTCAGGCTTCTCTTCGGACAAGCCTGCATCGATGACACCTCGAACGATGTATCCACCGGATAGGTCCCCCGCATCGTCCAGCACCGAGTGTGCGTAAGTGGGAGTCCATACCTTCGTGAAGATAAATGATTCACCGCCGGTGAGTGTGAGGCTGACATTCCACTCATCCATCATAGTACCCACTGGATGCCAAATCTGTAGGTATCCGATTGCATTCTTATCAATCAATGACTCACCACCCTGCTTGAATGTGACTTGAACCTGAATGGGGACCGCTCGCAAGCCATACTCCTGTTCGCTGCCATCAGCCTGGGCCCAATTGAGAACTGGCGCGGAAGCGTTTCCGAAACTCATCTCTTGGATGGTGAAGTCCACCAAGGTTACCCTCGGTCCACTGGCACTAGAGAGAGCGAAGAGGGGGGTGGCCGCAGCGAGGAGCATGAGTAGTGCGAGGAAGAGCGTCTTAGAGCGATTCATCTGGACCAGTGTTCAGGCCACCGGCATCGGTGTAAAAAGGTTGATTGTGTCATGTCTGTGACATGAGGCCCATAATGGGACGATTTGGCGCTTTTGAATTGGGCCCTGATTCGCAACTAATGACCGCTTTTTCAGCGAAGGGAATATGACGAATTGAGAGTGCGAGGCAAACCGTGGGTGGGAAGCGGAGCACTTTCTTTGAGCGACTTTGGCTGACATTCATCGTTTCTGGCCAAGTAATCGTCGCGCCGGCAATCGCATTCGCAGCGACCTACTTCATCGACTTCGGCGGAATCCTTGGCGACCAACCACTGTTGAGAGTCAATTTGATTCCTTGGATTCTGGGTGCGGCGTTGGGTTACGGCCTGCTCTCACTCACCCTCGCGCTCGCGGTCGGTGGATGGATGCCGATTGGAGTCGCGGAAAAAGGCGGCTGGCTGCCTGTCTTGGGTGCGAGTAGAAGAATGCGGGATGCAGCTATGGTCGACCGCGCTCGAATGCACCTGATGAATTCGCCTCACGGCAAATTGATGCAAATCGTGCACAGGGAGATCCACGAACGAAAGAGGCCGCTAATGGAGGTTCATGGAGGGCTGCAACTGCTCGCCGCACCTCTTCAGATCGCACTTGCCATCACGCCCCTGCTCTTCCTCAAGTACATCCCCTCTGAATGGCTGGTGCCTAATCGACTCCTCGAAGTGGCCATGATAGGGTACCTGATTGCACTCGCGCTGGTTCTCAGAGCCTTCCCGGGTTACTCGGAGAGGCTGGTGGGGCCGGCGTCGTCAATCCGCAGGTTTCTGGTGAATGTGAC
>CAUZJP010000112.1:0-4988 GCA_963580235.1 Candidatus Thalassarchaeaceae archaeon | reverse complement strand
AAGCCTGTATCATCACATTGAGTGGTGAACCGGTCCCTCCGGTGAACTTGTATGCCCTGACTCCCCAACCGAACAGAGAGTCGCCCTGACGATCCCAAATGCTGCCCCAATTGCTGTTGGTGTCGGTTAGTTGCAACTTGCAGAATTGGGAACTCCCACAGTTATCGAACATGTCGATGTTGTCAAGCCCGTAGGGATGCTGTGAATCGTCGAGCAGGACCGCTACGGAGAAGTTGGCGAAGATGTCCTGCATGGTATTTCCAATTTGGCCCGGTGAGCCGGGAACTGGATTGTTAGCGATGTTGACGATTCCAGCGCCACCGGTCGCAGTGTCAGCGACTAGACTCTGGATTGCCTGTCCGCCGCCCAACTTGGAGGCGAGATAGAGCATGAAGAGGAATCCTGCACCATAGTCAGCGATTGACTGATTCCACCAGCGAACCGAGATGTGCGGTTGTTGGGCCCAGGAGTTGGCGTGGGAGATGACAGTGTTAGTCGCCCCGAAGCAGAGGTATGCGGCCATGTCCGCATTTCCTTCGTCTATCCAAATGTACTCAAATGGGTCACGAGCGTTGTGTAGTAGGTGCTGTAACTCGTGCGCAAGAATCGTGTTTGCCCAACCCAAGTCGTTCACATCGACATAGAGCACTTCGCGCTGACCAGACATGCTGGGTGAGAAATATCCACCGATGTTTGCAGGGCCATCAATGTTGTAGATCACCACCTCAATCTGGCAGTTGTTATCAACATCGGGAGCGGCTCCGAAATAGGTCGTGTCAACCGAATAGATGGTCGAAGACCAAGCGGAGGCCAAGTTGTTCAGAACCGCCGAAGAGACGGTCTGAGAATTCTCGACGATGAATGCCGCGTTTGGAGTCGTTTTTTCCACAGTTGCCGCAATCTGTCCTCCGCTCGTCGGTATCGTGATGCCAGTCCCTTCGCTGTGAGGGATGCAGGCCTTGCTGGTCGACTTGCCGTTCCCACCCTGTTCAAACGGCATCACAAGACCCGGATATTCCGCCTCACCCCATGCGAGCTTGTGGAGTCGAGTGGCAGACCAAAGAGGTTCATCGTCATCGACGAAGAGGTATCTCTTGCCATTTATCGCCGGGTCGAAGTCGGCGATGTCACCGATGACAACTCCGCCGGCGTCGAGCACTTCGGGCTCCTGCGCGCCAGCAGAACCGGCAAACAGCGGTGCTAGCACAGATGCTACCATCAACAAGACAAGGAAAACTGGGGTTTGGGTCTTCATTCAATAACCACCGTGAGGATACCTACGGTATCTCACGCTTGCTCACTCTCAAGACCTATTTAATAGCCCTTGGTGCATCGTTCATACATGATTCGGGGTGGTTCTGTGACCTTCCTCCGAAATCGCGCCCTCATCCTCGCCGCCGCAGTTCTCCTGCTAGTCGCCTCACCCCTTCCAAACGCGGCTTCGGACAGCCACCCACTTTTCGGCGTCGATTACTACGAGTTTGAAGTCAATCAGACCATCTCGCACGACGATTCCGCCTTCACCCAAGGACTTGCAATCCACGATGGGAGGATGTACGAGAGCACCGGAATGTACGGCCAGTCGGAACTTCGAGAAATCGACATGGAGACGGGTGAAGTCCTGCGCTCCATCACATTGAACGAGTCTGAGTTCGGCGAGGGGTTGGCGGTGGTCGGAGATGAACTGATTCAACTGACTTGGAAATCGGGGGTGGCTCATCGTTATTCGATTGAGACCTTTGAGGAGGTTGGCATCTACACCTACGAGGGCGAAGGGTGGGGGCTCTGTGCGAAGGGTGAACTGCTCTACATGTCGAATGGTACGAGCACCTTGACATTGCGGAATTCGACCGATTTCACAGTCGTCGGTGAACTAAATGTCACGCTCAATGGTGAACCCCTTGACCGGTTGAACGAACTCGAGTGCGTCGGCGGTATGATCTATGCGAATGTCTGGTATGACGATTCCATCTATCTCATCAGCAGTGATTCGGGTGCTGTTTGGGGTGTGGTTAATTGCAGTGCCCTAATCCCTGAGGAGGCGGAGTCTAATCATGTTCTCAATGGAATTGCCCACGAGCCAGATGTCGGCCTCTATGTCACCGGGAAATATTGGCAGGTGATGTACGAAGGCGACATGAGAGAAGTTGCCGTTGACCCTGTTGAGTGGCAAGGATCTCTCGAAGGTAATGATGTTGCAGGCTGGCTGATATTCCTCATCGGACTCATCGCGGCTGCGCTCACCTATCTCCTGTGGGGGAAAGGGTTCGATAGCCTCACCAAGAGCCGAGGGGTTCACAATCCCCCCGATGGCACGGTCTACTCGGAGGGTGAGGAATGAGCGCTGACTCTGACAGGCAGAAGCGTCTTGATGCACTTCGCTCAAGAGTTCGAGACGAGCTCGTCGATGAGGGCGTAATCGAGGAAGACGAGGAACTCGAAGTGGTCATCGAGGACGAAGATGCAGCGTCATCAATTTCTCTCAGTGACCGAATTGCCCGCCGCCGACGGCGCACGGGGCGCGCCAGACGGAAGCGCAAGCAGGCGGCATACGATGCAGTCATCGACGGTGGCGACCCATCGATTGTCAGGTTACCGGCAGCACTACGCGAGAGAGCCGAGGAGAGCTGGGTCCTCAACCTCGCAGTTCTACTCATCATCGTCGGAAGCGTGCTCGGTGCCGCGAGCGGCGTTCTCCTGCTCAGCACCGATCCGAGAGACCTCGTCTCAAGTTCACTCTTCGAATCATCAAACGAAGCCTATGTCCACGGTCTGTTACTCACCCAACTCGACACTGAAAACGGCACTGGCGGTGACGGCATGGAAGGGGTGCAAATCGACCTCATCAGGCTATCGGACGACAGCTCGGAGGCGCGCACGCAGAGCAACGAGCAGGGCAGGTTCACCCTATCGGATGTGGCGAGAGAACCGATGTTGCTGCGCATCCAACACGAGGGCTATGTCACCGTAGAGCGGACCCTAATTCCCGGCGAGGTTCCAGACCTCACAATCACCATGGTGGCCGGCGAGGGGGTCGATACCGCCGACCTTCGCACCGAGAGTTATCTCGAGGCAGCACTGCAACTTTCAACGGCGATTGCAGTCCTCACCCTCATCAGCGCCGCCACTGGAGTCATTGGAGGATTAGAGGCGAGAAAATGCGGGAGATATCGGCGGACACAGTGGTTGTGCGGGCTGGGCCTGTTCAGCCGCGGAGGCATTTTCTTCGGGCCACTGTTGATTCTACTTGGAATGGCTCTCCTCATGCTTGCGAGACCTCAATTCGACGACCAAAGTTGAAACTTGGTTCCGATGACTCTTCAGCACTTCAAAACCGAGTGGTTAGAATCGAGGGAAGTGGAGTTTATCGGCCCCGGCGTTTTGTGAGTGTACGGAGGCAGTGCCATGTATCTAATCACGGTTGAGGGAGGCGATGGTAGCGGCAAAGGGGTAGCTACCAAAATCATCGCTGATATCTGCGAGGAGTTCTCCTTCACCGATGTCGCCATCACGGCCGAACCTCGTCGGGACCACCCATTGGGGCAGTTGGCGGTGGAGGCCGTACGAACTGGAGATGCAGGACCGGTCAGGGAGGCCAGCATGTTTGCAGCAGACCGTTTGGACCACTCGCACGCGTGGATTATCCCGAAACTCAAGGAGGGGCTGGTGGTCATCAGTGAGCGAAATGTACACTCTTCACTCGTCTATCAGGGAATGGTCGGTAACTTGGGGCTGGAGGAGGTGGCGCGGCTCAACTCGGCGGCCTGTGTTCCCGACCTATGTGTGTGGGTGGATTGCGACCCCGAGATGGCTCTGAACCGCATCTCCGAAGAAGGTCTCAAACTGGCGATTTCCACTCGCACTGACGACACTGAATACTTCGAGACAGACGAGTACCAAGTGAAGATTCGAGCCGGTTACACCCGCTTGCTCGGTGGTCAGGTTCCGATGCCGAAACCGTTCGACAAGGGTGTTGTGGCTGGGCCCATTGTCAACGATGGTACGAAAGACCAACTGAAAGAGAAGTTGAAGGCTGCTCTCCGGGATTTCATCAACCGGAAGATGCTACCTCTGAATGTCGACTCCGAGGTGGTTGACAGGCACTTGCTCTCTGCGGCGTTGCAATGGCAGAAGCAGCAGCGTCGACTCGATGTGCTCGACTCCTCACCAGGCCGATTCAACGAAGATTGGTTGGGTAATGTGGCACCTTGGCGTGTGGTGAAGGAAGCGCACGCAATCTATCTCGAGGCGCGCGATAATTGGGACGACGACCGTAGAGACGTACCCCAGAATCCACTGCTTCATCCGATATTGTCTATTGTCGGGACATTATCTCTTATTCCTGGTGCTGAGGTTGTCAGTCTCCGTCGCTGGCTCGGTCCCGTTCGAATGGTGACCTATCGGCACACCCAGCGGATGTTGAGATTCTTCGAGAAACAATCGGGATGGGTGCGCAAACACTCACCTCTTCTCGGTCGCAGCGGTCACAGTTACGAACTTCGGGCTGACTGGCAGGCATACGGTCGGCTTGGGTTGGCCATCTGGCCTCTGAAGGAAGAATTGGCAACTTGGCGCTCAGAGAACCCGGAGGGGGGATGGAAGCACTCGATATCGGCGATTCTCGGAAGAAACCCGAGCAAGGAGTTGCGAACGAAAGTCGACGCTTGCAACAAGCGACTTGAGCTGCTCGGCTCAGGCATAGGGGACGCCGCCTCACCAACCGATTTCGAGGAGTTCCGAAACTGGTGGCGAGGCGGGTAGAGTTCACTCTTCAGCGTCATCGGTTGCAGCATCATCAACTGATGGCACCAAACGGGCGTTGAGTGGGAGCAGAACTCTCCCGGCATCGAACTCAAACGACTTTGGGTGGGCAGCGAACATCGCCGAGAACAATAGCCCTATGCCTAGGCCCATCGGGAAGCCGGTCAGGAGCCGCTTCAAGTTGGTCGATTCATAGTCAGTGATGGCCTGCAGTCCACCATCGAGTG
>CAUZJP010000111.1:0-5026 GCA_963580235.1 Candidatus Thalassarchaeaceae archaeon | reverse complement strand
CCACTTTACATCGACGAGTCGAGTCATGCGCTGCAAGCGTTCGACCTCTGCCTCTGCAATGGTGGTACCTTCAACAGGGTCGTAGATGTTGGGTCGTAGATCCTCCACGATGTCACCCCGCTTGAAGAGGTCGACGAAGATTGCCTGTGTGACTGCACGGTAGGAGGGTGAATCAGTGAGGTATTCCTTGGCAAAGTCGCAGGAGAGCCCTACTCGGCTGGCGGTGTCTCGCATCGCTTGGGTGAACTCTTCGATGGTCTCCTCGCACAGATTCAGGAATTCCGCCCTGTCATAGCTCTTCATCTTGCGGCCTGTGTTTCTCTCGACGGTGAATTCGATGTTGATGCCGTTTCGGTCAACTCCCCATGGAAAGTAGACCTCCTTGCCCATCAACCGCTGACAACGAGCAATTACGTCGATCATCGAGTATTGGGCCACCGCACCGATGTGCCAAGTGCCACTCGGATAGGGAGGAGGGGTGTCGATGACGAAGAGTTCCTTTCCTGAATCCGGCTTGAAGCCGTAGCGGACATCATACGCCTCCTTGTCGGCGTAGTGCGCCTCTTGAATGCGCTTCTCAAGGTCGATTGTCCACCGCTTCTCTTCTATACGCGGACTTGTCATTCAGAATCCCACCAAGGCCCCGTCACACGTCAACAGCGAGGGTCCTCCGGCCACGGGCAACCATAGGTGTTCATGAGATTACCGCATCAAACCTACCTGTGAGGGGTCGAATTGACCAACCTTTACTCTCGGCCATAGGCCGAGTCGCGGCGAATGCTATTCAAGACCATGCGTGGGGATGAGGGATTAAAGGCGGATTCGATTGCACAGAGTTAGTGGTGAGCCGAATGACTGATGATGTCGAAGAACTCGATGAGTCCGGCCCGAACGCCGGCGACCGTCTGAGTGGCGGCGTATCAGCGGTTCGTGAAGCGGTCCAATCGCGCTTCGAAGAGTTCGACGCTGACATTGCAATGGAAGTGATTATGGCGGCGCCGCGGAGAATTCGCAAGGAACTTCGTCAGATGACCATTTTCGGCGTACTTACCCGGTTCCCCGCCCCGACGATTGTCCTCTGCCTACTCGTCACTATGTTCTTCACCTATCACTCCGGAATCATCGACAAGTATACCGGCGAGACTTCACTGAATGTCAATGGTGACTTGGAAGTATACTTACCAGATGGAAGTGAAGTCAGCAAGAATCTCCAAGATATTGAAGAGGATTGGACGACCAATGTGATGATTATCTATGTCGAATCGGAGAATCAAGGAGTAACTGATGTCGAGATTCTCAAACAACTAGACGCCATAGAACGGCCACTGAACTACGCTGAATCGGACGGTGGGGAAACCGACGGCATCATCTATGTTCTATCCATCTCCACCGTCGTTAAAGAGGTCAACTCATCGGCCCCGAGAGTTGCAAAGGCGTTCATCACGAACTCCCTTGGCGACGACGGTTTGGGAGAAAACCTCAGCGACCAAATCGACTCACTAGGCGACACACTCGGCGGCTACAGCATACCTGATGAACAAGAGCGGGTAAATCGGATCATCAGTGAATTGCCTGAGAACGCAAAGGACAAGTTGTACCGCGATGTGGGCGCAGGTGCACTCTCAACGGTTGGTTTCCCGAACCGAGCGGTCATCATCGTCGGGGTGATTGACAGCGGCTTCAGTGGGGGTAACGCGTGTCCCGAGGAGGGTGTCAAAGAGGGCTGCGTACCGAAGGTCTGCCAGACTCCGGACGAGCGCTTCAAGGAGGCGCAAACCGACATCATCGCCTACTCAGAATGCTGGATTCAGCAAACCTCCATGGACAACAATTGGAACGAAGCTGAATCCGGTTGCTACGATGGCCCGGATGGTGCAAACTTCAGCGGGCCGACTTGCCTCGGAATCGAAATGACTCTGACTGGGCCCGTCCCCATCACCAATTCGGTAACCAAATATTCGTTTGTTCTCTTCTGGCAAATCTTCCCCCTCGGAGTGATTGCAGTCGCAGTTGGCCTCTTCCTGTTCCACTCCGACCTCATCCAAACCGGCCGAGTTCGGCCCGTTCAAGGAATCAAGGTGGTCATCATCTCCGGGCTACCCACGCTCTGTTCGGTCTGGTGGACTCTAGGCATCATCGGATATCTCGATTACGAGGTGACCATGACCGTCATCATCGTCGGACCTATTCTTCTGGCGCTCGGCGTTTCGTATGGTCTCCACATCACCAACCGGTACGCAGAGGAGTCCGGGACTCCCGAAGAGAAGATGGCGATTGCGTTACAGTCTACAGGCAAGGCCGTACTTCTTTCTGCAGTGACCACTGTCATCGGATTCATTTCGCTTGTCAGCACTCCGATGGCTCCGATTCAAACTGTGGGAATATCTCTCGCTGGTGGAATCATCGTAGTCTATTTCCTGACGATGATAATGGTACCCAATCTCACGATGTTGCTCGATTTGAAGAAACCGAGTCATCCGCCTCCGGCGATAGTTGAATTCGTAGTAGAGCAACCCATTCGATGGACCAAGGTGACTCTCTCGATATTCATGATTTTGATGTTGGTCTCAGCACTGTGGGCGAGAACCCAAGTTGAGGAAAACATCGACCTGCTTGAGATGGCGCCTGAGGGGCAACCTCCGATTATGAAGATGAAGCAGTATTCATCGGAATTCAACGCTGGCCAGATTGGTATGTTGATGATTGATGGATATATCGCCGGCGACCGTGACGATGACATTTCTGAAAATGATGATCCGTTCGCCAAGTTACAGGATATCGAATTGCTTGAGAACAGGACTGACTCTGTTGACAAAACAACGGCTGTAAGCATCGTCTTCCTCATGAAATCTGTTGGTGTCTCTGTGAATTTAAGCGGTACTTCAGTGCTACCCTTCTGCGACGTCTTACCAGGCGGAACCAGTAACGAGGTCTGTCATGTGATCTTCGACCAAGAACACGAACAGGATGCGACCTTCTGGCGAGTCTTGACAACTTTCAACACAGAGGACGACGCCAACAAGCGGGTTCAGATATTCCTCCTCGATGTGTTTTATTCCTCACTGACTGAAGAAACCAGACAATTGTTCATCAACGAAACCTTCCAACGTAGTCTCATCTACATCGATATGCCATTCATGAATGTGCAGAATACCCAATTGGCAGTCGATGAAGTCAACATTCATGCCGATTTGAACTATCCCGGGGGAATTTCATCATCACCGCTGATCGGAGTGGCTGCAGTCACCATAGAAGTGAACGACCTGATTGTAGGCTCTCAATGGACATCACTCGGATTCGCATTACTGGCTACGGTCCTAACACTCGCCATATTCTTCAGAGACCCGAAATATGCGATATTGACAACCATCCCTGTGGTCTTCACAGTCTCCATGCAATGGTTGGTGATGCAGCAGTTGGACGTCTCACTCTCACTCGTTACCGTGATGATCGGCTCAATTCTGGTGGGGGTAGGAGTTGACTTCTCAATCCACATTGCCAATCGAGTTCGGGAACTTGGAGGAACCTTGGAGGCGATTAAAGAGGCATGTACCACCACCGGGATGTCACTGTTCGAAGCGGTGGTGGTGACCTGTGCCGGTCTTTTCACAGCATATTTCATCCCGATACCAGCGCTCAAGCCTTTCGTCTCAGTCATCATCATTCTGCTAATCGTAGCGGCAGCTTCGGCCCTCCTCCTACTGCCGGCTATCTTCGCCTTCTTCGTCAAGAGCGGGATTGGGCTGACTGGCGGCTCGGCCTCGATGATCAGAACTGCTCGACTCATCGCCGAAGGCGAAGACGAAGAGGTCGTTCTCGCCCCCTCGGCACTCGGCTCAGACTACGAAGCGTGGTAACAACCCCAACAATGCGGTAGCGCTGGCTATCTCCGTTACGAGTTCAAGCGACTGAACCCCTCCGGCCGGATAGTCAGGCTGAAGGGAAAAACATCTGAGACTTAGGGTGAAGTCAAAAGACCTCGGCGTGTGGGTCGTTGTGATGGTCAACTACTGGTTGATGAAGAGTGAGCCCGATGTCTACCCGTGGGAACAGTTGGTCGCAGATGGCTCGACCCATTGGGATGGTGTGCGGAACTACCAGGCGCGCAACATGATGAGAGATGACATGGAAGTCGGAGACCTCGTCCTCTTCTACCACTCCAACTGTAAGCCACCTCATGTCGCTGGAGTGGCGAAGGTCTGCAAACAAGGATATCCCGACTTCACAAGTTGGGACACTTCCTCGCACTACTTTGATGAGAAGTCCAGCCCCGATAATCCCCGCTGGTTCATGATTGACATCGAGCCCGTCTCGGCAATGGTCGAAGTTGTTACACTGCCCGTCATGAAGGAAAACCCAGCCTTGGAGGGGATGCCGTTACTGCGCAGGGGTCAGCGCCTGAGTGTGCAACCTGTACCCCCAGAACATTTCCATATCGTCTGTGAAATGGGCGGACTCACTCCTGCGACAATGTGAGAACCGGGAACCGACTCGCGATTGATGGAGGAGAGCAGATGGAACCGATTCCAGTGGCCGAAAGGGCGGCGAACATCGAGTACGCGATTCGTGATGTAGTGGTACCGGCGACAGAGCTCGAAAAGGCTGGCCACGATATATTGAAACTGAATATCGGTGACCCGCTAGCCTACCCCGGACTTCCTACGCCCGAGCACATGATCGAAGCATTCCAGAGTTCCCTCGGACGGCAGGAAAATGGTTATTCGGACTCCTACGGACTGCCTAGACTGCGCAGCGCAATTGCTGTTGATGAAACTGCCAAAGGGTGGGGCTGCTCGCCCGACGATGTCTATGTCTGTCATGGTGTGACTGAGGCGTTGCAGATTATTTTCGCCGCCTTCCTACAACCTGGTGACCGAGTGCTCTCACCTGGGCCACACTACCCTCCGTACATGGCCTACCCACCACTCTTCGGTGGCAGTACCGTCGAATACCGTTTGGATCCTGACAATGGCTGGGGGGTTGACCTCGATGACATCCGCGCAAAGATGGATGAACGGGTGAAACT
>CAUZJP010000110.1:0-5052 GCA_963580235.1 Candidatus Thalassarchaeaceae archaeon | reverse complement strand
AAGCGGTTCCGTTGCGCGGGCCGTAGAAAATAATCATGTCACCAGCGATGATTGGATTCAGATCAATCTTGATGTACTCGACATCTCGCCAGCCGTTCTCGTCCTTGCCATCCACAAGCATATGGTAAACATTTCCAGCATACATCGACTTGTTGAATTCGGTCAATGGATTTCCGAAGGCGTCGTTGATGTGGAATGAGTAGACTCCCGGAGCTCTCGACTCCTTGCCGATGTAGGTGATGAGGTCATTGATGAATCCTGGTGCCCCACCTCCCACTGGATTCCCCGACTGGTCTGTGCCGGTGACGAACAGGCTCGTACGAGGGGCTGGGTCGCCACTTGGAATGGTGATGCCCTGTTGGCGGTCGTCTATGCAGTCGCTGGTCGGTGGGCAATCGATGTTTGAGATGAAGTAGGTGGTGTTTCCATTGACATCGGTGCTGTCTGGCATCATCGGGACGGCGCGATACTCAGAAGGTTCGGGGATGCGGTTGTTGTTTGCATCGTGTTGCGCCTCGACCCAATAGTTGAGTGTCAGACTGTCTGGTGTTGTCGGAATGTCTCTCACGATGACTCTGAATTTCTGGTTCGCCTTCGGAGGAATCCAAGTGTCATCCTGTAGGTCGCGCCAACTCTGGATGTCATCAACACTGATGTTGATCAGATAGGGTGAGTACGAATCGATGAACAGCGTCATCACGATAGCACAATCTAAGTCGGGATTTAGTTGGCTGGGCGGACATATCGTATCGCCACCGGTGTATTCCGCGAAGCGTAGCCGATATGTGTCATTACCTGCAGCAAGTTCATCGATGCCAGGTTGCCAAGAGAAATTCCCTCCAACCGGACCGGGGATCCTGTCAATTTCATTCCAGTCAGATAGATTCGATGCGTTCTGCTGCTCGAAGACTAGCGAGTAGGATGCAGGGTCTGGAGCGACCTGAAGGTCTTCAAGACGAACTGTGCCCTCTAGCGTAATCACCTGATTGCTGTCCATGTGGGAGAGGTCGTTCTGCGCCTCTCCAGCCTGGTTGTAAACGACCAAGGCGGTGATGCCCGCATCGTTTTCAATCGCATTGCCGACGGTTGGATTCAGCAACACGGCTGCTGGTAGCCCCTCAGCGCCAGTGTCGGTGATGAGCGTCGCAAAGACCCGCGCCGAGGCGGAATCCTGCCACGCTGAGTTGACTCTGAACCTCCAAGTGATATCCAAGTCGCCGCTTCCTCCGACAGCAGAATTCGACTGAGCCGCCATCAATGAGACTAGCCCCTCTCCTCCAACTGCTGGCCAGAAAGAATCGTTGGAACTAGTCCATCGAATCTCATCAACACCACTCTCCGACTCAAACTGGAGGCTCGCCCCGGAGATTGTAGCGCCGGTCGAAGCATCGACCGAGTGGCTCGAGACGACCTCGTAGACCTCGCCGTCCGCATAGAGCCCGGTCCATTCTCCGGTTGTGTTCATCGATGAATGGTAACCGCTTTCCGTGGTTACACTCAGCGCATCCAGAGTAAGTGACCCTCCAGTATCGGAAGTCACCTTCACAGGTACCGCAACCTGCCCACCCATGGGTGTTCCCAAAGCGATGCCTTGGTTGAGTTCGCGGGCGAAATCGTTGCTGTCAGAAAAGGTCGTGGACCAAGTGTAGATGATGTCGAGATCCCTCATCAGCAGGTTGGTTCCCGCCTGCGCGGTCGGGTTCTCAATCCTGAACCTGAATAGGACAAACTCATTCCCATATGCATCGGTATGACTTGATGGGACATTGGGGTCGTCGAGCAGTTGCTGGATTTCGTCCGCTAACATGCTGAGAGAGTTATTCCATGTCTCGGGGGTCAAGCGGGTCCTTCCCTCGGTATAGCCGAGCGCTATTGTGGTGGGTCCAGCAACGAGCGCTATCGATGCATTACCGACCGTGCTGTAGTCAAACGAAGCCTCCGCGTGAGAGACTTGGGTACCCTTCGGGAGGAGGAAGGTAGCACCTTCTCCGATGCCGTTGATGTTCATTGATATCTGCATCGAATCTGCGCCATAGTTGATGCCGTCAGACATATGTGTGCGGAATGACTGCTGTCTTCCAAAGCCGCCGAATGCCGGCTCAGCAAAGCCCCACTCAACATCACCGTCAGCAGCAACATCGAGATTGATGTTGGACAGCGAATGGCCAAATTTGACATCAAGCCAAATACCGTACACCGTGCAAGGCCCGGAGTAACTGATTCCTATTCCGATTCCAGGGGATGGAGCCGTGAGGGTCGCCCACTGATTGTTCACCGGTGAGAGAGAACCACTGCCCTCGCTGGTACCACCGACCATCAGAGTTCGAGACGCTGGGCCACATGAATCGTGAACCATCGGCTTGATGGCTACGACAGGCATGCTGAACCTGTTTTTCTCAATATAGGGAGTCCATGAGAAATCATGCATCGTCGGTTGATAGAGGATCATGCCCCCTTGGGGTTCGGAGGTCCAAGAACCATTTCCGAATGTACCACCATCGGAGAAGGTTCCAGCAGACGAGTTGAGGCCGGTGCCAATTCTGGTGCCAACCGAGAAGCCGTGCACCACCGGGCTAGTTAATCTGGAAAGACCTGTGTTGTAGTTAAAGCGCAAGTCGATGAGGCCATAGGTTGCAGCATCGATGCCCCACAGTTCAATCACATCTCCGGTGAGTCCTGACATGGTGTTTCCATCCTCGTCGATGACTAGTTGACCGTTTGATGCATCAAGGATATCCACTGTGAATGCGTTTGTACCAGCACTCGCTACCTCGACATCCAATACTCCGTAGCCGTCCGGGAATCCCGGGTTCGGTGGTTTGACCGGAGTGAACGATTTCATCACCACGCTGCCCGCTTGAGGTAGTGGGTCACCGATACGCAGAGCGTCGATGTACCAGCCGGGCATTGAGCCATTCACTGCAGTTCCCAACGGTGGATTCTTTTCGAGGACAAAGAGCAATTCAAGATACTTGCCTTCGTGGGAAGACACATCCAATCCAAGAGTGGCCCATCCATTCAGATTGTTGCTGTGGGGGCTCTGACCGGATAGGACCCATGCATTGTCTGGAACCGTGTATGCTCCCTTCCCGTTGCATTGGTTCTGAACCTTGTTGACATTCGCGCCCTGCCCGTTCCACTTCTGGAACATACCATTGCTCCCGGGGGTGAAGCCGGTGACCGAGTTGATGTCGAATGGCACATATTGCCAAGGAGACCACGCATTCATGTCGGATGAATTCCGAGCTGCGACATATGCACAATCATCGTAGTAGTAGTTGTTCGCGCCGGGGGCGTTACGGTGGTAGAGGCTGTGATAAGATGCGAAGGAGACTGTCCCCTTGCCTGGGTAAACCCATATGGGACTGGTCTCCAAAGTGTACTCAAAACTGTTCACTGCAGGGTCGTCATCGGTGTAGTCAATATCCAAGAAATTGGTCCCCCAGCAGTAGTCACCGCTGTAGCAGCCACTCGCTATGACTGGTGCAAGACCCTGAGTCATCCTCTCCCAGTTGTTGTTGTTAATTCCTACGGGCGATCCTGGCACCATCCCTTGGTCACCGATCTCGAAGTCCGCATTGAAGCCCTTGCTGGTCAGAGCTAGACTCGGGGAGGTGGATGTGAAGGAGCAGTCGATTGGATTCGAAGCGTGGCAGTTTGCATCAGAGTATGTCGTGAGACCGCTGTTGTAGCGCGCATCCCAAATCCCACCAGCGCCGGATGGCATCACCGATTGGTCGTAGGTGGTGTAGTCGGCATGGGTTGCCATGGTGGTTGAGATGTTCATCTGAGCAGAGGTGATAGTCTCCCCCTCCGGCAACGAAATCGCACCGCTCATCAAATCCTCATAGTTCGACGGATTTCGTAGGTCGACTTCGACGCTAGTCGAGGAATCGGCGAAGGTTGAAACATTCGCTGCGGCAGCTGTGGTGGAGAACAACATCAAGCCTATCATCAGGTAACAAAGCGCGCTCTTTTTTCGGTCATTCATGGTCATCACTCTATGAACCGCTTAGCGGTTCAGCGGTTCGAGCCAAGAATCGCATTTAATTCCAATGGGACGATGTATGAGTAACTATCAACCATCAATCGACACGATTCGGCACTTTTCACTGCATTCAGAGACCATCATTTCCAAGCCACCGAGAGCCTCCTCATTGCGCTCCAGTCGCCCCAAATCAGCGACCGTGGTAGGCCGTTTGGGACCAAGAGCATCACACAACTCCGGCCCTTCGCTGATGGTGAAGGTTCCGAGCACCCTCGCCTCGTCGATAATCTCCTGTTTGTCAAGTCCGAGCAGGGGGCGGAGAATTGGGCGGTCAGAGGCCCGTTCAACCGCTCCGAGATTGCCAAGAGTCTGGCTGGAAACCTGGCCGAGGTTTTCACCTGTCAGAATATAGCTAGCGCCGACCTCATCAGCGAGTTTGCAGGCAAGGCCGTTGAAAAGCCGTTTCATGTGTACGAAATAGTCCCGATGAGATGCCGGTTCGGTGAACATAGAGAGAGCGTCCCCGACAGGTACGACTCGCAACTCGGAGTCGATTCTTGAGCCACAGTCTCCAAGGGGCCCACCTTCCCTCCTCAAATGCTTCAGAGAGTTCACTGTCTTCTCCTCCGCCTCCGGTCCTGTGATGGGTTCCTGACTACAGTGCAGACAGACCACAGACCAACCATCAGTTACCATGCGCGCGACCGCCACGGGGGAATCGATTCCACCCGAAACGAGGGCGATTGCGAGTCTCCCGTTCACCTCACCCATGGGGCTGGGAGCAGGGGGTTGCGGATGAGCACTTCTCTCCGAATCATTCGGCAGTTCGGCAAGTTTTGACGAGGGTTGATGAGGGAGGGGGTGCGGGGCGACAGCGAGGAAGCGGATATGGAACCATACTCGACCGAACCCGTGGTGCTGTTGAACGAGGTGTTTCCGGGTGACACCAACTCGAAGGACACCCTGTTCGGTGGCCGTCTAATGTCAATCATGGACACGGCAGCCGGGATGGCCGCGAGCAAGTTCGCGCACAGCGTGTTTCTCACAGTCTCCGTCGACGCTCT
>CAUZJP010000109.1:0-5074 GCA_963580235.1 Candidatus Thalassarchaeaceae archaeon | reverse complement strand
GAATTCCTCAAGGAAGTTTGGCGAAAGCGCTTGGAATTCGGATTGAGGATGAAGCGAGCAAGAGGTACGCTGCAAATGTCGTCAGGGCAGCAAAAATTGCACTGACTCGGATGGCGAGAAACAAGGATAAAAACAAGAATATTTTTTCTGAAGGGATATTTCAGTCGGCCCGTGGTCATGGACTTAATCGGATTCACGCATTCGAAGACAATTCAATTCGAAAGTTGACTCTCAGATGGGTCAACAGCCATCCGGCCAAAGTACTGGTTCCCAACCTCGACTCGTGAATATTCACGAGCACCCGGTGGTAGAGCCGCACTCGTTGCACTTGAGGCAGGTTCCGTTTCTGACCATCTGACTGCCACCGCAGTTTCCGCAGATGTCACCGGTAAAGCCCCTTTCTCGAGCCATCCGCATCCTTTTTTGGTCAACAGTTTCCGGTTCAACATCCAAAGTCAGCTGAACATCCCGCTTGTCGCCCTCGTGCCTGACCACACCATCGGAAGTGTGTTCGGGGCGGCTGATCGAGGTGCTAACCAAGTCCTCTTCGGAAATCTGTGCGAGATCATCTCTGTCGAGATATTTGATTGCCAATTCCCTGAAAATGTAGTCAACGATACTCGTCGCCCTCTTGACTCGGTGGCTGCCACCTTGAACCATTCCGCTCGGCTCAAACTTCTGGAAGGTGAACGATTTCACGAAGGCTTCGAGTGGGATGCCGTATTGCAACCCGATTGAGACCGCTATTGCGAATTGGTTCAACATCGAGCGCCACGCTGCCCCCTCCTTCGAGGTGGTAATCATGATTTCACCCAACCTTCCATCGTCGTAGGTGCTCGAGGTGAGATAGACGGTGTGGCCCCCAACCCTTGCCTTCATGGTGTTTGAATTGCGGGTGTCTGGCAATGGCTGCCGGGAGGCGATGTAACCCTGCACGATTGTTTGGGCAACAACTTCTGCCTGTTGGACTGGCATCGGTAGACGCTCGACGACCTGCTTTGCCATCATCGCCATCACTTCGACCTCTTCGTCAACCTCTTCGTCGTCCACAATCAAGGTCGGCGATACGAGGGACGACATCAGCGGCTGCGACAGTTTGCTGCCGTCGCGGTAGAGTGCGCACGCCTTGTTTCCGGTCTTCCAACTACGCATGTAGGCGTCCTGGACATCTTGAATCGATACATCTGCGGTCATGTTGATCGTCTTTGAGATTGCACCGGAGATGAACGGTTGAGCGGCGGCCATCATGTCGACATGCGCCTCCCAACGAATCGAGCGAACCCCTTTCGGACCACAAGACTGTGCACAGTCGAACACTGGGAGGTGCTCATCCTTCAGGTGTGGCGCCCCCTCAATCATGCTGTGACCGAACATGTGTTCGTTGGCGAGTTGAATGTCTGTCGCTGAGTAACCCAACTTGTGGAGAACATCGAAGAAGGGCTCTGCCATTTCTTCATCGGTCAAGCCAAGAGTATCTCTGCAGAAATCCTCACCGAGGATTCCCGGAGAGAAGAGGCCACGGATGTCGATTACCTTGTCCATCATTGAATCCATTCTGGCGAATTGGTCTTCGGTGAATCCCAATTCCTTCAGTGAACCTGTGGTAATGGATGGGCAGTGTGAGAAGGAGCCGGTTCCGGTGACATAGGTGATGATGTCATCGACTTCCACCTTCTTGTATCCAAGGTTGTCCAATCCACTTCTAAGCCCCGTCGCCGGGATGACGAGGCTTCCTCCGCCTGCCAAATTCTTGTATTGAACAATGGAAAACAGAGGCTCAACACCAGTTGTGTCACAACCCATCACGAGACCGATGGTACCAGTCGGTGCGATGACTGTGGTCTGGGCATTTCGGTAACCGTGTTCCTCACCCTGCATCACCGCTTGGTCCCACGCTGAGCGAGATGCCTCAAGGAGGTCCTTCGGGCATTTCTTCGAATCGATTCCCACAGGTGTGACAGCCAGCCCCTCGTACTCCTCAGCTGGAGCGTTGTAGGCTGCTCGGCGGTGATTTCGCATCACGCGCAGCATGTGTTTCTTGTTCTTCTCATACATCTTGAAGGGCCCGAGAATCGATGACAATTCTGCTGATGTCTTGTAGGATTCACCAGTCATTATGGAGGTTAGAGCACCACAGACGGCGTAGCCCCGCGGGTCGTCATATGGAATCCCCATGTGCATCAGCACCGAGCCGAGGTTGCAGTAGCCAAGCCCGAGGGTGCGGGTTTCGTAGGAGAGCCGGGAGATTGGCTTGGAGGGGAATTGTGCCATCAGTACGGATATCTCGAGGGCGATGGTCCACAATCTGATGGTGTGAATGTAGTCGTCAATCTCGAATGCACCTCTGTTCTTGTCAAAGCAGTGAAGCAGATTGATGCTGGCGAGATTGCACGCGGTGTCGTCCAAGAACATGTATTCGCTGCATGGGTTGGAGCCGTTGATTCGGCCGCTTTCCGGGCAGGTGTGCCAATCATTGATTGTCGTGTCAAACTGGACTCCGGGGTCAGCACACGACCAGGCTGCGTTGGAGATGTCACCCCAAAGGTCAGCCGCCGGCATGGTTTCGCAAGGCACTGGCTCTCGCCCCTCCTCCTTCGCATCCGCCTTCTCGGTCCTCCAGTAGAGATTCCAATCGCCCCCACTTTCCACCGCCTCCATGAACTGGTTTGGCACCCGTACCGAGTTGTTGCTGTTCTGCCCCGAGACGGTGAGGTACCCCTCACCCTGCCAGTCTGCGTCGAACTGTTGGAATTTCATGCTGGTGAATCCTTGGCCCGCGAGGTCGAGGATTCGCTTGATGTGGGGCTCAGCGATGTGTGCATTCATCGCCCGCTTGATCGCCTTCGCCAACTCGATGTTGACTCCGGTGTTCAACTTCGCCTCTTCGTCTCCCTCCCAGTCAGCAATGGTTGCGAAAATGGCGTTGGCATTCTTCTGCAGACTTGCTGCACCTGCAATGAGGGCGCTGACCTTCTCCTCTTCCTTCATCTTCCAGTTGACATATTGACTGATGTCAGGGTGATCGATGTCGAGTGTGATCATCTTCGCGGCTCGGCGTGTGGTGCCCCCCGACTTGATGGCGCCAGCCGCCTTGTCGAGAATCATCAGGAATGAGAGCAGCCCGCTGCTCTGACCACCACCTGACAGCGGTTCCCCCTCGGCTCTTAGATTGCTGAAGTTGCTGCCGGTCCCGGAGCCGAACTTGAACAGAAGCGCCTCTCGAGCGACAAGGTCGGTGATGGAGCCCTCGCCGCACAATTTGTCCTCAATGCTTTGGATGAAGCAGGCGTGAGGTTGAGGTCGCTCGTAGGAGTTTTTCGACTTGCAATCTTTGCCGGTTGCCGGATTGACATACCAGTGGCCTTGAGCGGGGCCTTCTATTCCATACGCCCAGTGCAGTCCGGTGTTGAACCACTGTGGGCTATTCGGTGCCGAGCGTTGGCTGGCGAGAAGGAAATACATCTCATCGTAATACGCGCGGGCGTCGTGCTCGCTCGCGAAGTAGCCGTGCTTCCACCCCCAGTAGGTCCAGCATCCTGCGAGGCGGTGGAAAAGTTGCTTTCCGCTCGTCTCTTTGCCAACCCAGTCGTCAACCTTGTCTTTCATCGACATATCAGGAGTTGAGCGCCAAAGGAACTCAGGGACCCCCTCTTCTTCGAGTTTTACCATGTGGTTTAGACCCGGAACCACCCTCCGGAAGTATTTGTCAGAGGCTACGGTGCCAGGAACGCCAGAAAACCCAACAGGGAACTCCACTCCTTTGATCTCCCGCTCGATGGTCTGGTCGAAATTCTTGATTTGGATATCATTGACTTCCCAGTCAAACTGTTCGTGAACAGGAGTGTTGGGTGTGGTGAATCGCCGTTCGATGACAAGCCCAGATTCGACGTCACCAGTGACTTGGTCGGTCCGCCTTGAGGTTTGCATTTTCCATCCCTACTGTACCCGTTCTGCTCGCATCATGTCATGTCCGCTTGGTCGGCGTCCTAATGGTGCGAGCGGGATTTTGTTGCCTACTTAGGGGGTTCTTAATGGTTCTCGACTAGACGCCGGAATTGTTGTGTGAAGTGAACCATTTTTTCTCCTCACGGCGACGATTTGTTTGGCAGATGACAAAGTTTCGGGTACTGTCTGGAACACAACCGAACAGGTAAATTATCAACACCGAAAATCATTGAAACCCTCCTCGCATATCCAAAAACGGCTCTTTCACTCCGCTCATCATCGGAAACAGTTGACGGGAACGCATTTGAACGAGCGGCGCGGAGGTGAGTCCGTCGCAGTGGCCCGCGTCGCTATTCAAGGAGGCTTTGATTTGCTAGCGCCAGAACAGATTTTACACGCCTGTATGATTCTTAGTGAGGAGTCAGATGAGGGCTTGAACGCCGACTTGATTTCCCTAATCCAAAGTGCTTTGGGATGTGATGACGAGGACCGTGTGGCAGCCCTTGAGCACATCGATGAGCATCGTGATGGAGGCAAGTGGGGCGGCCGGCGAGATGCTGTACTGAAGCGCTCAGTCGACCGAGTCAACGAGGCGCAGACGAACGGACAGCTCCCCGATTCGGGGCCAGCCGCCGATGGTATTGCCAGCCTGCTTGATGCCGGGGATGATGGCGAGATTGACCCATTCGCAGAACTTGGAGTTCAAGTGGGAGCCGCGAGTGTGGGCGGCGCCGCTGACCAAGGTGCAGACCTGCTCGCCGCGTTCATGGACGACGATGAGGAAGAGGAGGAAATGGTCGACTCCGGTGGCTTCCTAACAGAAACCATCGATTCCGATGGCGAACCGACCTCCTCTGAATCAGATGATGAGTCAGAGGACGCGTCGGATGACGATGACTCCGACAGTTCAGATTCGACCGAGGAGGAGCAGGAGCCCGAATCGCCTCACGCCGTGTCACCGCTTGCTGCCTATGAGATGCTGATGTCGACCTGTTGGGTTGATGGAATCCTCGACCCCGCCGAGGCGAAACTACTGGCTCGCAAGAGAGGCGAGTTATCAATCAGCTTCGAGGATCATCTAACCCTCCTCCGCGAGATGTTGGAGCGAGAGTCATGATGGAGGAGCACA
>CAUZJP010000108.1:0-5146 GCA_963580235.1 Candidatus Thalassarchaeaceae archaeon | reverse complement strand
AGCCAAGGGTCTCCCTTGATGACGGGGAAGGCGTCGCTCATCTCACCCCATGCCGGTATACATTCACCGCACTGCGCCGGATTTCCAACCACCTGGCGCTTCTCGATTACTAGCACATCGAGCCCTTCTTCTGCTAGTCGCATGGCTGCAGCAGAGCCTCCCGGCCCTGCCCCGACCACCAGCACTTGGCGATGCTCCGGTTCGCTTACAGCCACGAAAATCCACTATCCCTCACTCATGCCTGTCCATCACCTGACGGGTCAGCCATTCGAGCGCATCTCTGGCGTCGGACTGAGGGAATTGGAGTAGGGCGTCGAGGGCGCGGGCGAGGTGGTTGTCGACCAGTGTGCGGGCGTAGTCGAGGCTTCCGGTGGCGTTGAGGAGGTCAGTCAATTCGCCCCACAACCCTTCGTGGAAACTGTCTATCACCTCTGACAGCCGGCGGCGGGATTCGCCATGTGACATCGTCAATGAGTGAATCAGCGGGAGGGTCATCTTGCCCTCGATGACATCAGTTCCACGCGGCTTGCCCATGCGCTCGTCCCCTTCGAGGTCGAGCAAGTCGTCGACGATTTGGAATGCGAGACCCAATTCCAATCCGAAGGTACCGAGGATGGCTGCTCTCTGCTCGTCGGCGTTGGCGACGAGGGCTGCTGCTTCACAACCCGCCTCGAAAGGGCCGGCGGTCTTGCCTGAGATGATGCGGTAGTAGTCCTCGGGAGTAGTCGCAAGATTCCCGACATGTCGCAGTTGCATCAATTCAGCTGAGGCGATTCTCGCGCAGCAATCTGCCATCAGCCTGACGATTCTCTCGTCGTATCTCCCACCCAATCCGAATCCCTCGACAAAGAGGTAATCTCCGGCGATGATAGCTTGCGCAGCATCGTAACTCTCGTGGAGCGTTGGCACATTGCGCCGGAACTTCGCGCCGTCGTTGATGTCGTCGTGAACCAATGTGGCGGTGTGAATCATCTCGAATGCGAGGGCAAGCGGCATGATTTCAAACGAATCGCGAGCACTGTCGTCGCCCCCTCCCGCCAACTCATTGGCGAGCAAGATGAGGATTGGCCGCCAACGCTTGCCGCCGGCCAACAGTACCTGTCGGGCGAGTGCCATCGCTTCGGCATGCTCGCCCGCCGCAGCAGCCTCCACATGAGCGACGAGAGCCACCTCCACCTCCTCCCGCTTCTGCTCAAGCAGTTCGACATGCACCCCAGTAGTTTGCATCTTATTCGATTTGGAGCACAAGGGTCGGATATATCAACGGGTGGCTGCGGGAGTCGGGCGCAGGAGTGCGATTCGATGGGCGAGGAGGAGACTTTGAACATCGCCTTCGCACCGAGCGTGAACGGTGACCTCGGCGCTGCGATTCTCGCTCTCGCTGAAGGCGGCCATGAGTTTGAGAGCCACGAATCATCGACCCTTGATGAGGGATTCAAGGCTTTGGACGATGGCGAGGCAGACCTCCTGCTCGCCAGTGCGATTGATATCCGCGCCCTAGGAGGAATGCCCTCTGGCTTCTCTGTAGCAGGTGCCTTGTCGCTGCGCGACTGGAATCATGTCTTGGTCGCTGAGGACCGCCCAAACCACCTCCCGAAGGGCGCCATCGTCCTCTCACCCAGCAAGTTACAGCGCCGACAACTGCGTCGACTTCGCTCCGACTGCAGAATCCGCTCTCCGAAGGCGCACAGCGAAATTGCCGAAACTCCGCTGCCCAACAAGGTCGCTGCCGGGGACTCCATCGCATTCATCAATTGGGCCGAATCACTGCGTGAATCCAGTGACATCGACGGCTACATCATCCCTCGACACCAGCATCGCATCGCCGGACTTAGAACCCGCCGACACGCGCTCACCGCCGAGCCGAAGGAGGACTCGCTGATTCGATTCCTTCCCTCTCCTCACGCTGGACTCCTACTCCTAATCGGTAGGACTAGCTTCCCCCGCTCACTCGTCCTGCCCTTCATCGATGAAGAGGGCGAAACCGCGTGGGGAATAGGCGAGATCCTGCTCGATGGAATCGATTCCGAAACCCACGACATTCTTGGCATCTCGGTCAGGCACAGGCAGCCCGGTCCACTATTGCGTGAGGCGGAGAGGAGGAGGGACCTGATGACTCAAGAAGCCTTGAAAAATCCGGAGGGAGAGTTGGTAGACTATGAGGTGAAGGTGGAAATTTCCTTGGAACTTCTCGACCGTAGAGGGAAGGCAACCATCAGCATGGAGCGCCTTGCCAACTTGGATGAGGCCTCGCAGGTAGCCCGTTTTTTGATTGGTGACTGGGCAAGATTCGTACGAATCACTAGCGGCGATGACGCATTCATCAATCTGTGACTTCACTCGTCATTTCTGATGGTAGAGAGTCTGCCCAACACCTCTTCAAGATGCGTTTGCCAATGATTGATTGACTCCTGACTGCCGTCGCCGTCAATCCTGCTGAGGTAGAGGTCCATCCTCGATTCGTCAAACGCCGTCTCCGCGCCCCTCAACTTTGCAGGGGGGGATGTATTCTCCAACTCTGAATAGATTGCATCGAACCGTTCTGCTGATTGAGCCCACTCCGAACTCGCGGTATCAAAGGCTGTGAGTGTGTCCTTGACCAAATCTTCAGGATTCGGCTCCTTCTCTCGTGTTGAAGCCAGGGCTACCTCTATTCCTGCTAGCCCCTTACGAATACCTCCAAGTCCAGCAGCAATCCTCAGAATTGATTCCCTAAGGATTGCCTTGTCGACTGAAGATTTTGAAATCTGCTTTTGTACCTGCTTGAATTCCTTTTCCAAATTTGCCAAACCGACCAGTGAGGCATCCCGTGACTGGCCGCCCTTGAGGTGTTCGTCTGAAAGACGGTTGTGACGGTCGAGCAATTCCCGCAAGAGGTCGTCTAGCATCTCGTTGATGTCGGCCTTGACAAGAACATGCCAAGCCTTGATTTCAGTCTCAGCAGCCTTCAACCGCTTCTGAGTCTCCTTCCGGTGCTCCCCCATTGGCCAGCCCCACGGCCCCTCAAGGGCCGCTGTGGAGTCAAATCGGCTTCGGTTTGAACCTGTCGCCGTCACAAATGGCATCTATGGTTCGGATTAGGCGCAACATAGATGTTTGAAACGCTGTGACTCGCGCTTCAGGGGACAGGCATGGCCGTGGACGAAACACTTCTCAACAGCCTCTACAAGGGGCGTTTAGAGGACCTGCGAGAGGTCGCAACGCAGCATGATTTGCCCCGCTCGGGCAATGTCGAGCAATTACGCGCCAAATTGATCGCAACTCTTGTCCTAGGTGGGGTCGATTTCTCGGACCAAGGAATCCGGTCAATGCAGAACGGAGAGTTGTCCGAACTGTTGGGAATTTTCGGTGTCAAGAAATCCGGTTCAAAGAAGCAGAAGATGCAGCGGCTTTGGCTTCACCTCAACGAGGACCCGAAGCGAATCAATGTCGATAAACTGATGGACATGACTCGAGAAGAACTGCACACCCTCTGTGTCTCGCTGGATTTGCCTCGTTCAGGAAGCAAGACCCAACTGATGGGCCGGGTCGCCGGCATCGTATCCTCCCAAGATGGCTCGTGGGGGAAGGTCAAGAAGAGCTTGAAGAAAGGTGCCAAAAAGGCAACTGCGGCTCGAACTACAGACGAACCTACTGCGCCGCCCACACCAGCGACGCCAACCACCGCACCGAGCACTACGACAGAGGAAGAACCTGGAGCAGATGATTCAGGAGACTCAGTACCCACTTTGGTAACCCTTGACGAGGGAGATGGTGAGGCGTTGGTTCGGCTTGAGGCTCGTAAAGCTGAGTTGACCAGTCACCTGCGCGAGTTCCTACTCATAGGAAGGGAACAGGACGAGGGTGACGTCGCCTCTTTCATCGAGGACCTAGGTCGGCTCGGATTTGGGATTCAGCACTCCGTGGTTCGCGAGAGAATCCTCGGAGAACTACAGGATATGATCACACTCAAGCATCAGGAAGATGCGGCACGCTCCGCACTTCCGGGGTCATGGCGCGAAAAGCAGGCTCTTCGGGCACTTGAAGATGCGAGACCTGAGTTGCTGGACATTCTCGATTCTATTCTTGAACGGCACAAGGGGGATGTCGCCGGCTCCCGCATGGCTTTCGAGTTGGCCGCTGGCGAAATGGGACTCGACCTCGAATTAGCAGCAATCAGCGGGCGTGTCCACGGCCTGTTCGATTTGCAGGTCTCCCTTCTAGCGAGTGAGCAAGAGATGGACCCGGTAACCGCCCGTCGCCAGCGGGCACTCGACATTCTCTACCGCGGGACACACGACGCAACGCCCGAAGCGATGGGGCATCTCAGTAAGATTGAGACTCAGATGGAGGCATTTGAACGAGTTGTCGAGACAATCGTTCGTCGCTCTGAAGGCGCCTTTGGGCCAGCGGAGCACGCGCTGATGATTCGTTTCCTTGAACGGCGAGGTTGGGATGCAAACCATCCGGAAGTGCGGCCACGGATGCTCGCCGCTGCGGGAATCCTCGCTGCCGAGATGGGTTATATCTCAGCGGATGAAATCCCTGCACTCCCGACTGCACTCTCGTTGGACCCAGAGAAGGTTTCCGATGTCGTAGAGGCAATGCGGGAGGTTCTTGCCGACATGGGGCGAATTCCAACCTCAGTCGAGGATGTCGAGAGAGAGGGTGAGTCAGAGGAGGCGGAGGCGAGCAGAGTCCGAGACAAGTTGGACGCAGCGGACAGCCTGCTTCGCCGTCTCAACCGCGGCTCCAGCCAAGACTGAACCTTGGCAAGTGTCGGCTAGTTAGTCAAAATTACTGCATTGAGAGTGGGCCGTCACTCCATTGAAGATTAGGCGCCCCCCTTGGCGTAGAACGATTGGATGATCTTGGTCACTGACTCGATATCCCTTATTCCTCGTTCGTCGAGGTCTCTCAGAATCTTCTCACGCTGCCGGATGTGCGCTTCAAAATCGGCTGGCTTCAGTCCTGCTGCATTGCAGATGAGTTCCCTCAACTTGCTCGGCACGCCTGTCTCAAGTGTCAAATCCTTCACCGGATCATATTTCCAAATCGGATTGAGACGGGGTCGGTCACCCTCCATCCCGGCAATCTCAGAAATCTCAAAGATTCTGCGAACTTGCTTACCCTCTCGGTTAATGCGATTTTGGACGATGATTAGATC
>CAUZJP010000107.1:0-5237 GCA_963580235.1 Candidatus Thalassarchaeaceae archaeon | reverse complement strand
CCAATCGTTCTCGGCGATGAAGTGAGCAGCGGTTTCCTCCGCCGTGGAAAGATTGTTCCTGCGGCGGAGAAGTTCTAGCCCCCGAATCTCGAAGAGGGCGACGGTCGCTCCGACCGTCCGGTGAAGTCCGGTCAACTTCGGATCGCAGATGACAGGGACATCGGCTGCCTTCGCCGCAGCGATGACTCGCCTCGCTCCCGTATCGCTGACGACTCCCTTTCCATAGTCGCTGAGAACCACCGCACCAGCCCCGGGAAGTGCGGCAATAGCGGAGTCTGCGAGCCTCTCAACGATGCTGTCGGGGAGTTCCTCTTGTGACTCCTCATCGAATTGAAGCAACAACTGATGTCGGTCTATCAGACTCTCTCTGCTTCCATATATCCTCGTCTTCGCCACCGTCGAAAGGTGGGCTGCGACTCGGATGTCTGAGGTATCGACTCCTTCCTCGTACAATTGCTGGGCGACGATGTGGCCATTTTCGTCCCCGCCGAGAATTGCAAAGAAACGAACCTTCAATCCGAGGTTTACCAGAGCACGCGCTATGTGGGCGGCTGCACCGGCACTTTCGTTGGTGCGGATGACCTTGACCACAGGAGCAGGAGCGAAGGCGTTGAGGTGGTTTGCCCAGCCGTGGAAATATCGGTCGAGAATCACATCACCCATCAGAATGACATTGTTTGACGACGGTGAATCGACCATCACCCTCAGCGAGCGAAGCATCTCGATTTCTGCCTGCACGACCTCGTCTACAACAGGCATGACATCCCCCCGTGGCTGTGGCGAGTTGCCTCAGCCAAATCAAACAACCGCTGCCGAAATGACTCACGAATGTTCGGAAATCCAGTCTGCCTGAACTGTTCTCGCCCTCTCTAAACCTAGTCCGAGAGAGATGGCCAACGAGTCGAGCATCGACTGTTCATCATCAGAAATCTCGCCGTCCTGCCAAGCGCATTCCAGCACCTCAAGGAAAATCGGAATGTGTTGGTCGTTAGAATCAGCCCTCTCAGCCATCACCTCCTTTTCGATTTCGTCGGATCTGTCGGGCTCCAGACCAAGGTGCATTGCTAGGTCGTCGAGCATACTCCGCTCCGTGCTGGTCAACTTGCCGTCGTTCCAGGCGCGGTGCAGAATCCTCCTGTAGAGCGCCTCTCCATCGCAGTCCTCCGTCATATCGAGTTCGGCGAGTTCGGGGCCGTACCTTCCAGCGGAATCGATGCGTGAGAGCACAGCGAGCAGCGGGATTTCATGACCGGCGATTGCGCCGATTGTGGTTTCGCCGCCTTCAGTGAGTACGGTTCTGTCTTCTATTGAGTCGCGCAGAGGTTGTGCTGCTGCGATGCCTGACGCAGTCAGACCGTAGACGCGGCAGCGCTGGCGGGCGCCGGGCACATGGCGAGTTTCTTGCTCGACACAGGAGTCTCTGAGGAGTCTTTTGAGGGTGCGAGGCAGATGCTTGCGGGCGACTCCGACCGCCTCGCTGATGCCAGCTTGGGTCTGCTCGTGTTTGCCCTCCCATTCTGACCGTTGCAGCGGATGGTCCGAGAGATGGAGGAGCACGCGTTGCTCCACCGTGAAGTCTCCCAATCTACCCGGCGTCGCCATTCTATTCACATCCCCACTGGTCGCCGAGTCTGCCCCGTGTCGCCATTCGCCTCACCCTGTGAAACCACTTCAGCCTATCAAGGCTGACGGCTGAGATTGGCATAATTGGCAAAGAACCTATCAAAACCCATACGTCGCTGATGGTTGAGACCTGACAAGATGGTAAGCAGAGGCGATGGGCTCAAGACAGAAGGGCGGGACGAGGAGACATGGCCGAATCGTCTGGCATTGGACCCTGTACCCCCAATGACGAGGGGTGGGTGCTCGATGGGCCGGCTGCTCAGCGACTCCATGACAAGTCTTCCTTGGGTCGGCCATTCACCAACAACCACCTACTTCTGAGCGACGCCGAGGTTCTCTTTTGCTCCCGCCATAGGCACTTGAAATTGACCGATGGGTGGCTAGAGGCGCGGGCTGGCGAGCGGAGTGGCCTGCTACACGAAACAGCCGCATTGGAGGCGATGAGGGTACCTGGTGAGAAGGTGGTCCTCTCACAGAACATTCCTCACTTGACCAACGGCCAAATCATCTCTGAGGGAACTTGGGCGTTCCGCTGGTCTCGAAATGACAAGGTGCGCAAGAACAATCCCCAGTCAGAGGTAATCTGGGTTCGCGATGACGAGCCAATCGACTGGTTGAACCTGCACAGATGGGCTAGTGAAGTCGGTGCACTTGGGAGGATCGCTGAAGTTCTGATAGTAGACGATGAAATGGGAGTAACTACCTATAGAGTGCTGGTAGGGGACCCCAAGGGGACATTGAAAGGATTTGATGAATCGGAGCTGCATCAGTATCTAAAATCGTTGGTTGAGGATGGTTCGTCCGGTGCCTTGCTCTCGGGTGATAATGAGATGACGAAACAGATTGGGGCACCTGTTCCAGAGGGCACATGGATTGACCGAGACGAGATCCGATTGCTCAGCGGGGATGCGGATGGAGTAGGCACGACCAGCCTTCTCAGAGATGTCCTTGAGCGGGGCCTGCTACCTCGACCCGGGTTCAAGTACGGAACTCGCTGGCGACTCTACGACGGACCAATCGGTGAGGATCACGCCCCTTGGTTGCTACAACCAGAATGGCTCGCTCCGACCGATTGGGCTCAAGCCTGCCTATCTGCGAGATTGGCGACTGGAGTTAACAAGACCTGGCTATGCGGCTTCAATCACGAATCGAAATGGCACTATCTCGGGCTGGTACGCCCACCCGCAAATGGGCGCTGGAGTGGCTTCCGACATACCTAGTCAGTTCTAACTTACTTGATTTAAGAACCGGCACAAGGGCCATTTCCTTCACTGTTCATCCAAATCTGGAATCGCATTTGGGTCGCTGAAACCACTACTCGGCTGGCTGCTTGTAGGCTGCACACCACCACTCAACTGAGGGCCAGCGGGGCGCATCTCGACTCTCGACTCCTGACTCACATCCTCCGTGAGGTTCGAAGGGGTGACCCCCGAAGTGGTGTACTCTCCGCTAGGCCCAGAGGGTCTAGATGGTCCGCCGACTGGAGAATACTTCTCCCCCTTCGCCTTTGACATCTTGTCGATGCTCAACTTTCGTCTCGCCGCATCTCTAATTTTCGAGATTCGTGACTTCTTCTCCCCCGAAATCCCAAGCAGTACGGAGAGTGCGAGCATTCCGGCCATTACCAGAATGATGTTTGAGGGATCTGAGAAAAAGCGTACGATTTCCCCTCCCTGTTCAAACTGCTCAGCAGTGAGAATCACTGTCATCGATTGTTCAAGACCATCAGCATCTCGGATAATGATTTGACCCGAGGCGAGCATGCCGGGCACGAGTAGCCCATCAGGATCGACAGAGAGGTTCACGACTGAACCATCGGAGAGAGTCTGGGTGACCACCGTGGTGGAGATTCGCTCAAGTGGCCCATCTAATCGAACCTCATATTCCCTGTTGCCAAGCCCATCAAACTCAAGAGGGACCTCGATGTAACTGAGCCCTTCATACGGTATGTCAGCGTTGTAGGTGTCCGATGTCAAGAGCAGTCCTATGACGAAGAAATCGATGTCAAGTGCCACCTTCGCACCATCCCCGCACGATGCATTGCCAATCAATCGGCCAGATGTCCCGGCGCTTCCAACAGTATCCCACAGAATCTCTCGCATCGAACTCTCACCGGCAGAGAGCAGCGTCGTATCGGAGAGGCCGGTGACTGTGCGCCCGTCGGAGGAGAACAGATCAACCTCAGGTGTGCATCCGACGGATGTGGTCCACTCCATGGCGATTTTCTCTGCTGGCAGTAGTTGGATCGGCCCATGCAGAGGAAGCACAGCGAAGGCTGGGGCACCAGCGCTCGTGATGGTCAGGCTTAGGGAGCGCGATTGCACATCAGTGACCTCAGCGGTCCACTGCACCTTTCGCCCATGATGGTCGAAGATGATTCGCCCCTCGGCGCCGAACAAGTCACCCTCACCGAAGACGTCCCCCGCTTCACCCTCGTCAGAGCCGTCGAGAAGCCCGCCGTCACCATCTGCCTCCAAGACATAGAGCCAGGCGTTGTCGGGATGGGTGTTGACCAAATTCTGTTCTGCGTTGCCGACTGAGGTGTCCTGAACGGTTACCAGAAGGCCGTGCCCGGGTAGCTCTGAATCGAATCCGACATCACCCCGGAATGACATCCAAACCCGTTCACTCGGTGAGATTTGGATGACCAGCCCTTGACCGCCATTCGAGATGGGCTCCAGTTGGTAGGATTGGCCCTGTGGAGTGGTTGCGGACATTTCTATCTCTGTCGCCCGGTTGACTCCGATGAGTTCCATTGTCGCCAGTGTGGGCAGTGCAGGGCTGTTGCCGTTCACACCGTTCCAGTTGCCACTCGCCATGAGGTCCCAGTCACCTACACCGTTCCAGTCCTCGCCAGACCCCTCCCCGTGCACATCGTAGAGGTCGAGGGCACCCATCTGGTGCAACATTTCGTGGGTGATGGTGCCGAGACCTGAATCAAAGCCAGTAATCGTGTAGTGGTCGAACTTGTAGTCACCGATTTCGACAGTTTCCATCAGCGGCCCGAAGTGGCTCCAAATCTTGTTCGAGCCGCCCGCATCTTCCTGCGCCTCGCCAGTGTGGAGAATTAGGAAGCGGTCGATCCAGCCATCGGAATTGAGGTCGAATGGAGTTAGATCAACACCTACCAAGGCGTTCTTGATGACTGATGCGGCCAGTCCGGCCGGGCCATCAGAGCCCTCTGCTCCGCTATCTCTGATTCCCCCAGTGTCAGCACCCCAGTGGCTGTCGGGGAAGGAGGCGTGGTAGACATCTGGTTGGACGGTGACGGTGAGGGAGGAGACTCCACCGGTCGTTTCGGAGATGTAGTCATCAGCTCCGTTCGTGCCCGCCAGAAGGGTATTCGCCCGATCCACATTTCGAAATCCAGTCTCTGGTGCGTTTGTGAAATCTACAACTACGACTAACCAGCGCTCATCCACCTGCATCTGGACGACGGGCGCATCCAGTTCGGGTTTCTGGATGTGGTCATCAAGGAATTCAAAGACCGGCCCCAGTCTACTAGGCTCCTCGCTAATCCACCAGCCACCGACGAGAATCAGCAGCGCCACTGGCACAGCGTAGCGGGCTCTCATGCCTATTCCCTCACGCGCGTGGGCCTTCAATGAATCCCC